>JBBAPY010000140.1:0-8205 GCA_040400635.1 Rhodoferax sp. | reverse complement strand
AAACCGGGTGCGGCCAGCAGCCAGGGGCTTGCCGCCATGCCCTGCAACAGGGTGCGTCTTGTGCTGCGCATACTCTCTCCTAAGTGGCAATAAATGTAGTGGGTTTACACGCCACAAATAATACCTCCGGCGCCGCGGCACCCTGTAGGGCAAGCTTTGCGGGGCGGGGCCTGTCGCTCGCCCCGGTAACAAAAGCCCCGCCAAACTAGAATGAATTGATATCCACCCCCCCAGGAGCCCGCCCGGATGGACTTTGTCAACGTGCACAACATCACCGACAAGGTGCAAGAGGTCATGACACGCGTGCCGGACCCGCGTTTGCGCCAGATCAGCCAGAGCCTGATCGCCCATGTCCACGCCTTTATCCGCGAAGTGCAGCCCAAGCAGGCCGAGTTTGAGCAGGCCTGCGATTTTCTGGTGGCGCTGGGCCAGTCCACCGGCCCGGCCAAGAACGAGGTGATATTGCTGTCCGACATCCTGGGTGCCTCCAGCCTGATCAACCTTCAAAACGACCAGCCTGACGGCACCCGCAACCACCACACGGACGCGGCGCTGCTTGGCCCCTTCTGGCGCGCCCAGTCCCCTGCCATGCCCTTGGGTGCCAACATTGCGCGCGGCCCGGAAGCGCAAGACGCCAGCCAGCGCCTGCAAGTGCAAGGCACGGTGCGCAACGCGGCGGGCCAGGCGCTGGCCGATGCGCTGGTCGATGTATGGCAAGCCTCGCCCGTGGGCCTGTACGAAAACCAGGATCCGCAGCAGCCCGATATGAATTTGCGTGGCCAGTTCCGCACCGATGCGGCAGGCGCCTTCCATTTTTTATCCGTTCGCCCCGCGGGCTACCCGGTGCCGGTCGATGGCCCCTGCGGCGCGCTGCTTAAAGCGCAAAACCGCCACCCCTACCGGCCCGCGCATCTGCATTTCATGGTATCCAAGCCCGGCTATCAAGTGCTGGTAACCCAGGTATTTGCCGATGACGACGAGCGCCTTGCCACGGATGTCACCTTTTCCGTAGCGGACAGCTTGGTCGGGCGCTTTGCGCGCCAGCCCGAAGGCGCGCCGTCCGCATTCCGACTGGACTTTGACCTGGTGCTGCAAGCGGGGGACACCGTGTTTCCCGCACCACCGATTCCCTAAATAGGCAGCCCCCCATGCGCTTTGAACCCCTGCACTCGCTGCAAAATCGCGTCGCCGTGATCACTGGCGGCAAAGGCGCTATCGGCTTTGCTACCGCCTTGCGCTTGGCCAAGTTGGGCGCGCGCATCGTCTCGCTGGACCGCAGCGGCACCGAAGCCATGCAAAAAAAGCTGGATCAATTGCCGGGTGCTCCGCAAGCGGGCTGGCATATAGCCCTGTGCGCCTCGGTGACCGACAGCGCCTCGCTGCGCGAAGCTGCCGCCCAAGTGCAAGCACGCGCCGGGCGCTGCGACATTTTGGTTAACAGCGCTGGCTTTACCAAGGCAGTGCCGGCAGCCGACTTGGATGCGCTGGACGACGATTTGTTTGATGCCATCGTGCAAAGCAATTTGCGCGGCATGTTTGCCAGCGTGCGCGCGTTTGCACCGCTGCTCAAGGCCAGCGGCGACGGGCTCATCGTCAACGTGTCGTCCATCGCCGGATTTACCGGCGCCGGTAGCAACCTGGCCTATGTGGCGGCAAAAGCCGGTGTCGATGTGCTGACCAAGTCGCTGGCCAAAGCGCTGGCGCCGCAAGTGCGGGTGCTAAGTGTGTCGCCGGGCGTGGTGGACTCCAGTTTTGTGCCAGGGCGCGGCGCGGACTTCAACGCCAAGACCGCTGCCACCATGCCCTTGCAGCGCGTGGGCGTGGTGGAAGACGTGGCCAGCGCTATAGAGGCCTGTGCCACCACCATGCGATTTGCCACCGGCACGCGCTTTGTGGTCGATGGCGGAAGGAGTTTGTGACATGTTTGATAACAAGACCTTCATCACATGCGCCGTCACCGGCAACCTGACCAAGCCTGAGCAAACGCCGCACCTGCCGATTACGCCCGAGCAGATTGCCGACGAATGCCTGGCCGCGGGTGAGGCCGGCGCCGCCGCCGTACACATCCATGTGCGCGACCCCGCTACCGGCAGACCGTCGATGGAAGTGGATTTGTACCGCGACGTGGTGGACCGCATCCGCAAACGCAATACCGTGCTGGTGATCAACCTGACTACCGGCCCGGGCGGACGCTTTGTGCCCGACGCTGAGGACCCCAAGCAATACGCGCCGGGCACTACTTTGCTGCCTCCGGAAAAGCGGGTGGAACACATCGCGCTGATACGGCCCGACATTTGTTCGCTAGACCTCAACACCATGAACAGCGGGCCCGATGTGGTGATCAATACCCCGCGCAACGTTCGGCGCATGGCGGCCGTGATACGTGCCGCCGGGGTGATGCCGGAGCTGGAAATTTTTGACTCCGGCGACCTGCACCTGGCGCGTGACCTGATCGCCGATGGCACGCTCCAAGGGCCGGGCTTGTGGACTTTTGTGCTGGGCGTGAAATACGGTTTTGCCGCCACGCCCGAAACTTTGCTCTATGCGCGCAACCTGTTGCCGCCGGGCGCAGTGTGGTCCGCTTTTGGTATTGGCCGCAGCGAGTTCCCCATGGTGGCGCAAAGCTGGCTGTTTGGCGGCCATGTGCGCGTGGGCATGGAAGACAATATTTTTCTGGACAAAGGCATGCTGGCCAAAAGTAATGCCGAGTTGGTGGCCAAGGCAGTACACATCATCCGGCAAATGGGCGGCAGCGTGGCGTCCTCCCTCGACATGCGGCACATGCTGCAACTGGCGGGCGCATGAGCCATATCGCGGCAACAGGTCACGCGCTGCGCGTGCAGGCCCAGGCTTCGGGCATGGACACACTGGTGCTGGACTTGGGCAGTCAATCGCCGCCCGCCCTTGCGCCGGGCGAAATTTTGGTGCGGGTGCATGCTGCGGGTGTGAACCCCAGCGACGTCAAAGCCGCTCTGGGCTTTATGCCGCAAGCCGTGTTTCCGCGCACGCCGGGGCGCGACTTTGCCGGTGAAATTGTCGATGGCCCCAGCGGCCTGATAGGGCAATCCGTGTGGGGTTCAGGTGGCGACATCGGCATTACCCGCGACGGCAGCCATGCGCGCTATGTGCGGCTGCCGCAAGAGGCGGCGATTCCCATTCCCGCGGGCCTCTCCATGCGGCAAGCCGGAGCGCTGGGTGTGCCTTTTGTCACCGCCTGCGAAGGCTTTGCTCGCGTGGGCGGCGTGCAGCGCGGGCAAACCGTGGCGGTGCTGGGTGCCAATGGCAAAGTGGGTCAGGCAGCCGTGCAAATTGCCAGCCGCGCGGGTGCGCGCGTGATCGCGGTGCAGCGCAGTGACCGGCTGGAAGGCTTTGCCAGCGGGCCGGTGGATGTGGTTAACTCCAGCGAAGTCGATGCCACGGCAGCGGTCATGGACCTGACCCAAGGGCGGGGCGCAGACCTGGTGTTTAACACCGTCAACAAAGTCTATTGGACGCTGGGCAACGCCGTCATGGCCAAGTATGCGTCGCAAATTTTTATCATCGGCAGCAAGGGCGACACCGTGCCCTTTGATGTGTTCCGCTTTTACCGCAATGTGCATACCTTTGTCGGCATAGACACCTTGGTGTTGGGCTGCGTGGCAGCGTGTGAAAGGCTGAACGCGTTGCGTGCGGGGTTTGAAGATGGCAGCTTGCAGCCCTACCCGGTGGAAGCTGAAAACGTATTCGGTCTGGACCAGGCCATGGACGCTTACCGCGCCGTGTTTGCCGGCGCCAGCGCCCGCATGGTTTTAACCCCCTAAATTGCCGCATCCACCATGCACATCACCCGCTTTAACCAGGCCCCGCCCTATACCGCGCCACGCCATTTCGATATGCAGTGCCTGCGCTTACAAGGGCACGAGGCCGGCCCATCGCAAACCCTGTGGATGGGCGTTTCCGTTATTGCGCCGGGCGGCCACACAGGCCTGGACCCGTCGCCGCTGGAAAAACACTATGTGGTCTTAGAAGGCGAAGTCACCCTGGTCAGCGAGCGCGATGGCATCACCACCGAAGCGGTGCTTGGCCGCCACGACTCGGCCTGTTTTGCGCCGGGCGAAAAACGCCAACTGGTAAACCGCAGCACCAGCCCCGCCAGCATCTTGCTGGCCATGCCCTACCCGCCTGCCACCCCGTCGACCTGAATCATCCACCTGCATCACAACAAAAAGGAGCTTGCCACCATGACTACACGCCGCCTGTTCACCACCCTCAGCCTGCTGGCTATCGCCGCACTCGCAAGTACCGCACGGGCGCAGTCCGACTGGCCCAAACAAAGCATCAAACTGATCGTCCCGTTCACCGCTGGCAGCGGTACCGACATCATCGCCCGCGCCGTGGGCGAGCGCCTGTCGGCGGCTCTAGGCCAGCCCGTGGTGATAGAAAACAAGCCGGGCGCCGGTGGCACGGTAGCGGCCAATATGGTGGCCAAGTCCACGCCCGATGGCTACACCCTGCTGGTCCATTCGTCCGGCCATGTGGTCAACCCCTCGCTCTACCCCAATCTGCCTTACGACACACTCAAAGACCTTTCGGGCGTCACCACGCTAGCGAGCCTGCCCAATGTTTTGGTAGTCTCGCCAGCGAAGGGCTACAAAGATGTGAAAGACTTGGTTGCCAAGGTCAAAGCTAAGCCAGATGCCTTTAACTACGGCTCGGCGGGCAATGGCTCGGCCACGCATATCAACGGCGAAAAATTCCGCCTCGCTGCGGGCATCACCCCCACACACATCCCCTACCGGGGTACGCCCGAGGCCCTGACCGACACCATGGGCGGCCGGATCGACTGGTTTTTTGCGCCCATCGTGTCAGCACTTCCCTTGGTCAAAGACGGCAAGCTGCAGGCATTGGCAGTAGGCACACCCACACGCTCGGACGACCTGCCCAATGTGCCCACCACCGCAGAGGCAGGTTTCCCCGGCTCGGAATACACCTTCTGGGTCGGCATGCTGGCACCATCGGCAACGCCTAAAGCCGTTATCGATCACCTCAACGCCGAGGTAGTGAAAATCTTGAATAACAAAGAGTTCAAGGTCCGACTCGACGTCATTGGCGCCACCCCTATGCCCATGACGCCGGCAGCGTTTGACAATTTCATCCGCGTGGAAACCGAAGCTACCAGCAAACTGGTGCACGCCGCAGGCATCAAAGCCAACTGATGCCGGGCCGGGCGCGCAATTAATTTCATCCGCCCGCGCCCAGCTTTCATGCACCGGGCGCGCTACGGGCTTTACTATCCCCGCACCTGATTTTTTGAATTGCGATTTGCCATGCCTGTAATCACCAACATCGAAGACCTGCGCGTTCTGGCCCAAAAGCGGGTGCCGCGCATGTTTTATGACTATGCCGACTCCGGCAGCTGGACCGAGGGCACCTACCGCGCTAATAGCGAGGATTTTCAAAAAATCAAGCTTCGCCAGCGGGTAGCCGTCAATATGGAAAACCGTAGCACGGCCACCCGCATGGTGGGTGTGGATGTGAAAATGCCGGTAGCGATTGCGCCGGTGGGCCTGACCGGCATGCAATGTGCCGATGGCGAAATCAAAGCCGCGCGCGCAGCCGAAAAATTCGGAATTCCCTTCATGCTGTCGACCATGAGCATTTGCTCCATCGAAGACGTTGCGGCCAACACTACCCGCCCTTTCTGGTTTCAGCTCTACATGATGCGCGACCGCCAGGCCATGGTGAATATGATCGAGCGCACCCGCAAAGCCGGCTGTGATGCGCTGGTGCTGACCCTGGATTTGCAAGTAATTGGCCAGCGCCACAAAGACCTGAAAAACGGCCTGACCGCGCCACCCAAGCCGACGCTGTCCACCGTGCTAAACCTGCTGACCAAACCGCGCTGGTGCCTAGGCATGGCCGGCACGCGCCGCCATAGCTTTGGCAACCTGGTGGGGCACGTCAAAGCGGTCAGCGATATGAAGTCGCTGGCGGCTTGGACCAATGAACAGTTTGACCCGCGCCTGTCTTGGGCCGATGTGGCCTGGGTGAAAGAGCAATGGGGCGGCAAGCTCATTCTCAAAGGCATACAAGACGTAGAAGACGCCAAACTGGCAGTCCTGAGCGGCGCCGACGCCATCGTGGTCAGCAACCACGGCGGGCGTCAGTTGGACGGCGCGCAGTCCAGCATTGAGGCGCTGCCGGCCATCGTCGAGGCGGTGGGCGACCAGATCGAAGTCTGGATGGACGGCGGCATCCGCAGCGGGCAAGACGTTCTCAAGGCCTGGGCCCTGGGCGCGCGTGGCACCCTGATAGGCCGCGCCATGGTCTATGGCCTAGGTGCCATGGGCGAGGCCGGCGTGACCAAAGCCCTGCAAATCCTGCACAAAGAGCTGGACATCACCATGGCCTTTTGCGGCCACACCGATTTGCAAAACGTCGATAAATCGATTTTGTTGCCGGGTACTTTCCCCACCGCGCATAGCTAAGGCCCGACCGAGACGCCCGCTGCCGCACCTGTGACGCTGCGCCGCATTGCCCACCTGGACATGGACGCGTTTTATGCGTCGGTGGAGTTATTGCGCTACCCGCAGCTCAAGGGTTTGCCCGTGGTCATTGGTGGCGGGCGCCGCAAGATTGACGAAGACCTGATGCTGGGCGATACCAGCCGCGCTTTGCATGCAATCCCGGTGTCCGAGTTTCCGCTGCTGCGCGACTACACCGGCCGCGGCGTGATCACGACGGCCACCTATGCCGCTCGCCAGTTTGGTGTGGGCTCGGCCATGGGCTTGATGAAGGCGGCCAAGCTCTGCCCGCAGGCCGTACTGCTGCCGGTGGACTTTGCGCAATACCGGCATTATTCGCAGCGCTTTAAATCCATCATTACCGAGATTGCACCGCTTATGGAAAACCGGGGGGTCGATGAGGTGTATATCGATTTCACCGGCGTACCCGGCGGCCAGCGCGAAGCCGGTCGCGTGCTGGCGCGCTTGATACAGAAGGCGATTTTTGAAGACACAGGCCTGACCTGCTCGGTCGGCGTCGCGCCCAACAAGCTGCTGGCCAAGATGGCCAGCGAATTCAACAAACCCAATGGCATCTCCATCGTCATGGAGGAAGACTTGCAGCCCTTGGTCTGGCCGCTGGCCTGCCGCAAGATCAACGGCATTGGTCCCAAAGCCGATGCCAAACTCAAAAGCCACGGCATTGAAACTATTGGCCAGTTGGCGCAGCGGGATCCGGTATGGCTCGTACAAACCTTTGGCAATAAAACGGGCGCCTGGCTGCATGAGGCCGCCTGGGGCCGCGACAGCCGAGCGGTCGTTACCGAAAGCGAGCCGGTCAGCATGAGCCGCGAAACGACTTTCGACCGGGATTTGGATGCGGTGCGCGACCGCGCGGAGTTAGGCGCGGTGTTCACCCGCTTGTGCGAACAAGTCGCCACCGACTTGCAACGCAAAGGCTATGTCGGCCGGACGATAGGTATCAAGCTGCGCTACGCCGATTTCCAAATCGCCACGCGCGACCACAGCCTGCCCAACTACACCGCCGACCCCATAGAAATCCGCCGCGCAGCGGGGCTGTGCCTCAAGCGCGCGCCGCTGCAAAAGCGCTTGCGTCTCCTCGGTGTCAGGGTAGGCTCGCTGCTGGGCACCGAGGAAGCTAAGCTACTACCCATTGAACCGGAGACTGCCCATGAACGCAATGCATTGCTTTTCCCTGACGATTGAAAACCACATCGCCCATTTGGTACTCAAGCGCGCCGAGGCGCTCAACACCATGGGACCGCGCTTTTGGAGCGAGTTAGACACCGTACTAACCGATCTGCACAAAAACAAGGCTGCCCGTGCGCTCGTGATCAGCAGCACTGGCAAACATTTCAGCGCCGGTATGGCACTGGACGCTTTCGCCGGCTCCGTGCAGATGGACGACCAGTCGCCCGAAGGGCGGGCCGCGATTTTTGATAACTTGAGCGCCATGCAAGCCACCTTCACCAAGCTGGAGACGCTGCGCATTCCGGTGATTGCGGCTTTGCAAGGCGGCGTCATTGGTGGCGCGGTGGACATGGTGACCGCCTGCTGCATTCGCTACGGCAGCAAAGACACTTTTTTCTGCATCCAGGAGATCAATATCGGCATGGTGGCCGACGTCGGCACCTTGCAGCGCCTGCCCAAACTCGTGCCGCTGGCGGTGGTCAAAGAACTGGCCTACACCGGCAGGCGCATG
>JBBAPY010000139.1:0-8226 GCA_040400635.1 Rhodoferax sp. | reverse complement strand
CCTGCTCGCTCATTTCGCGCTTGGCAGGAAACTCGCGCAGCAACTGGGCCACATCGGGCGCACGGCCATCGGCTTTCACTGCGACGCGCAAATAGCGCCCGAAACGGCAGCGCGCCTGCTCCAGGTCCCACATCTGGGTAATCGTAAATTGCATACCGCCAGAGAAGCGATCGGCCTGCACTTTGCCCATGGCGATAACCAGCGCATCCTCTTTGAACCATTGCCTGTGCGCGTTGATCAATGCTTCATCGGCACGCGCCTCGATGGCGCCGGATTTGTCGTCGAGTTTGAACAGTGCGAGTTTGCCGCGCTGGCCATTGATGATGCGCATATCGGTCACGATGCCCGCCAGCAACTGTGGCTCGCGCGTTTCCAGCAACTCCTCAATCGGGCGCTTGGCAAAACGACGCACTTCCTGCGCCACTTCATCAAACAAGTGGCCGGATAAATAAAAGCCGATGGCGGTTTTTTCTTGGGTGAGCCGCTCCTTCACGCCCCAGGGCAAGGCCGCCACCAGCTCGGGTTCCTGGGTGCTGGAGCCATGTCCGTCGCCCTCGTCTATGTCAAACAGCCCCACCTGGTGCACATTGGCGCTGGCCGCTGCTGAAAATTCAAAAGCCCGGTCCACCGAGGCCAGCAGGCAGGCGCGGTTGAGTTCCAAGGTGTCAAAGGCACCGGCTTTGATCAGTGCCTCAACGCAGCGCTTATTGATACGGCTGCGTTCGACACGGCGGCAAAAATCAAACAGGCTGGTAAACGGGCCGGGCTCCGCCGTGGGGCCGCGCCCCTCGCGCGCCGCCACTATGGCCTCGATGGCCTGCTGACCGGTGCCCTTGATGGCGCCCAGGCCGTAGCGGATTTCAAGGTTGGAGATGGGCTCGAAGCGGTGTACGCCCCGATTGATATTGGGCGGCTCAAACTGGATGCCCAGGCGCTCGGCGTCTTCAAACAAAAGTTTGAGCTTATCGGTGTTGTCCATCTCCACCGTCATATTGGCGCAGAAAAACTCGGCCGTGTAATGCACCTTGATCCAGGCCGTGTGGTAAGCCAGCAGTGAATACGCAGCCGCATGCGACTTGTTAAAGCCGTAGCCGGCAAAGCGCTCCATTAAGTCAAAAATTTCGTCCGCTTTTTCTTCACTGATTTGATTCTTGGCAGCGCCTGTGCGAAAGATGGTGCGGTGCTCCGCCATTTCCTCGGCCTTTTTCTTACCCATGGCCCGGCGCAACATATCGGCGCCACCCAAGGAATAGCCACCCAGAATCTGCGCAGTTTGCATCACCTGTTCCTGGTACACCATGATGCCGTAGGTCTCGGACAGCATCTCGGCCACCAGCGGATGCGGGTACTCCACTTCCTCACGCCCATGCTTGCGCGCCACAAAGCTCGGTATCAAGTCCATCGGTCCGGGGCGGTACAAGGCGTTGAGCGCAATCAAGTCTTCCAGGCGCGTGGGCTTGGCGTCGCGCAACATGCCCTGCATGCCACGGCTTTCAAACTGGAATACGGCTTCCGTTTTGCCAGCCGAAAACAGACGGTAGACCTCGGCATCGTCCAGCGGCAGGTCTTCGTAATTGAAGCGCTCCTGGCCCCGGTGGCGGGTCCGGATGAGGTCGCGCGCAATCTCCAAAATCGTGAGCGTGGCCAGGCCCAAAAAGTCAAACTTCACCAGGCCAATGGCCTCGACATCGTCTTTATCGAACTGGCTTACCGCCGACTCGCTGCCAGGCTGCTGGTAGAGCGGGCAAAAATCCGTGAGCTTGCCCGGCGCGATCAGCACGCCGCCCGCATGCATACCAACATTGCGCGTCAAGCCTTCGAGCTTGCGCGCCAGTTCCAATAATGTCTTGACGTCCTCTTCCTGCGCTTCGCGCTGCGCGAGCAAGGGCTCGGCTTCGCTGGCATACACCGTTTTGTCGTCTTTTTTGCGATCAGCCGCAGGCGGCGGCAACTGCAGCGTGACCGAGGTGCCCGGCTTGTTCGGAATGAGTTTGCTGATGCCATCGCAAAAGTTATAGCCCAGGTCCAGCACGCGCCCGACGTCGCGAATGGCGGCGCGCGCGGCCATGGTTCCAAAGGTCACGATTTGGCTGACCGCCGCTTTGCCATATTTGTCTTTGACGTAATCAATCACCCGGTCCCGATTGGTCTGACAAAAGTCAATATCAAAGTCGGGCATGGATACCCGCTCAGGATTGAGGAAGCGTTCAAAAAGCAGGTTGTAGCGCAGCGGGTCCAGGTCGGTAATTTTGAGCGAATAGGCCACCAGCGAACCGGCGCCCGAACCGCGCCCCGGCCCCACCGGGCAGCCATTGTTTTTCGCCCAATTGATAAAGTCGCCCACAATCAAAAAATAGCCCGGGAAGCCCATTTTGATAATGGTTTGCAGCTCAAATTCCAAGCGCTCTTGGTAGCGCGGCATCTCCTGGGCCCGCTGGGCCTGGTCCGGGTACAGGTGCTCCATGCGCTCTTGCAAACCGGCGTGCGACGTATGGCGAAAGTATTCTTCGGGGCTCATGCGCACGCCGTCTACCAGGGGCGTGGGGAAATCGGGCAATTGCGGCTTGCCAAGCACCAGACTCAAGTTGCAGCGCTTGGCGATTTCCAGCGTATTGGCCAATGCCGAAGGAATATCAGCGAACAATTCCTGCATCTGCGCAGTGGACTTGAAATACTGTTCGCGTGTAAAGCGGCGGACCCGGCGCGGGTTGCTGAGCAACTCGCCATCGGAAATGCACACTCGGGCCTCATGCGCTTCAAAATCATCGGCGTGGGCAAACTGCACCGGGTGCGTGGCCACTACCGGCAAATGCATGCGGGCGGCCAGTTGCACGGCGGCCCGCACATGGCGTTCGTCCTCGGGGCGGCCAGCACGTTGCAACTCCAGGTAAAAGCGATGCGGAAACAGGCTGGACAGCTGCAAAGCGCAGTCATGGGCGCGCGCCTGGTCGCCTTGCAGCAGCGCTTGGCCCACCGGGCCGGCCTGTGCGCCGCACAAACAGATCAAGCCGGCGTTGAGTTCGTGCAACCACGCTTTGCGCAGCAGCACTTGTGCTTTGCCGGTGTTTTGTGTGTGGGCGCGCGCCAGTAATTCGGAGAGATTCAGATAGCCTTGGGCGTTTTGCACCAGCAGCACCATGCGCGAGCTCAAGGAGGCATCAGCCGCAAAGCCCTCTACCAGCACCTCGGCACCGATCAGCGGCTTGACGCCCGCACCTCGACAGGCACGGTAGAACTTGACGGTGGCAAACAGGTTATTGAGGTCTGCGATGGCCAGCGCAGGCTGGCCATCGGACGCAGCCAATTGCGCCACCTCATCGACCCGGGTAGTGCCGTCCACGACGGAAAATTCGGTGTGCAGGCGCAGATGAACAAACATGGATGCATTGTAGGTAGCGGCCTTACCCCAGGCGGCGGCCGAACCGGCGCAATGACTTCGACCGCAAGTCGGCGCGCCAGCCCTGTTGGTCCGCCCTGTTTCTCAACTGGCTATAATCGTGGGCTTTGCTGCCTACGCTGCCCCACGGGCAGGCCATTGGCAGCAACGGGTTACCGCCACCCGGATTTTGGCGAGGTGAGGTTGGGTTGCGCTGACTTGTCAGGCACAGCCGGGCCGTTTAAATGTATCGGAGTGTCCCTATGGCACGCGTATGTGAAGTAACGGGCAAAGGCCCCATGGTCGGAAACAATGTTTCCCACGCCAACAACAAAACCAAGCGCCGTTTTCTGCCCAACCTGCAGTACCGCCGTTTTTGGGTTGAATCTGAAAACCGCTGGGTGCGTCTGCGTATTTCAAACGCCGGCCTGCGCCTGATCGACAAAAACGGCATTGACGCTGTGCTCGCAGACCTGCGCGCACGCGGCCAGGCATAAGGAGTAACACCATGGCAAGCAAAGGCGGACGCGAAAAAATCAAGCTCGAATCCACAGCGGGCACCGGTCACTTCTACACGACCAGCAAAAACAAGAAAACCATGCCCGAGAAAATGCTGATCAAGAAATTTGATCCCAAAGCACGCAAGCATGTGGACTACAAAGAAACCAAGTTGAAGTAATGCTTCAAACCGGTACCCAAGAAAAAGCCCGCGCAAGCGGGCTTTTTCTTGGGTGCAAAGGCGACCTATGAATCCAGCTAAGCCAGCCTAGCCAGGCGCTCCAAGGGCGCCCGAAGGTCCGATCATGCTAGCTGTGTAGAACGCAACTTGAACGAAAACTCGCGCAAGGTGGCGATACCGCTGTCCTCGGCCCGGTGGCACCAGGCGGCCAAATCCGAGGTGAGTTGCTCGCGAGACACGGCGGTATTGAGCCACATCTGACGCAATTCCTCGCGCATGGTGACCATTTTGTCCAGCGCCGGCGAAGCAGCGCGGGCCAGCGCCAGCTGCGGGATCGCCGCTGCAGGGATATTTTCGGCGTCGCGATGGGCCCACAATTTAGCCGCTTTGATGGCTGCCGTATCGGCGCTGCGGGCTTTCATGGCGGCGAGTTCCTGGCGCACTGTGGCCTGCATTTGCTTGGCAAAGCCGGCCATGATTTCATAGCGGTTGGCAATCAGCGCTTCCAAGGTCTTTTCGTCGGCCACGGGACGTACATCGCCATAAGCGGCTTTGGGCGGTGTTTTTTTCACATGCGCCAGACCGGCGAACTGCAACATCGAGATATACATCCAGCCAATATCAAACTCATAGGGTTTGACCGAGAGCTTGGCCGAGGTGGGGTAGGTGTGGTGGTTGTTGTGCAGCTCCTCGCCGGCAATGATGATGCCCCAAGGGGAGATATTGGTGCTGGCGTCAGGAGACTCGAAGTTGCGATAGCCCCAGAAATGCGCAGCGCCGTTGATGATGCCCGCAGCGGTAATCGGCGTCCAGGCCATTTGCACCGCCCACACCGTCAGGCCCAGGGCGCCGAACAGCGAGAGGTTAATAATCATCATCAAACCCACGCCCTGCCAGGAGAAACGGGTGTAGAGATTGCGTTCAATCCAGTCGTCCGGCGTGCCGTGACCGTAGCGCGCCATGGTTTCTTTGTTCTTGGACTCGGCCCGGTATAACTCAGCGCCTTGGAACAAGACTTTGCGGATGCCGTAAACCTGCGGGCTGTGCGGATCATCGGCTTGCTCGCACTTGGCGTGGTGCTTGCGGTGTATGGCCGCCCACTCTTTGGTGACCTGGCCGGTCGTCAACCACAGCCACAAACGGAAAAAATGCGCCACTGCGGGGTGCAGGTCTAAGGCGCGGTGCGCCTGATGGCGATGCAAGAACACGGTCACACTGATCATGGTGATGTGGGTCAGCGCCAGGGTGAATAAAACAATTTGCCACCAGGCCAGATGCCAGATGCCATGGCCTAGCCACTCAAGAATGGCGTTGAACATTGCCGAATCGGTCAAAAACATGGATCTGCATCTTTCATTAAGTGAGGCCGTGCATGCATGGTACACAGCCCTATCAGCCCCCAAGGCAAACACGCTATTGTAAAAAGATGGGGCTGGTTTGTCGCTGCAAAAGGGCTCGGGCGCAAGAAATAGGGCAAATTAAGCATTTAAACCCGCGTTATCAGGCTATTTTTTCTGCCAAACCGCCGCGAAAAAGCCATCGGTTGCATGCCTTTGGGGCCATAAGCGCAGGTATTGACCGCCTTCTGCCCCCCCGGCACACAAGCTGGCAGCATCGGCAAGCTTGAGCCCAGTCAGGGTGGCGGCGACGTCCATAGGCTCAAAACCCGGGTTGGCAGCGCTAAAGGCCTGGGCAATGTCCTCGTTTTCCTGGGGCAACAAACTACAGGTGGCATACACCAGGCGCCCGCCCACTTTCAACAAGCGCGAAGCGCTTTGCAAAATAGCGGCCTGCAACACCGCCATTTCCTGCACCGACTGCGGGCTTTGGCGCCATTTGAGGTCCGGATTGCGGCGCAGCGTGCCCAGGCCCGAACAAGGCGCATCGACCAGCACACGGTCGATCTTGCCCGACAAGCGCTTGACCCGGTCATCGCGCTCATGGGCAATCGCCGCCGGATGCACGTTGGATAAACCACTGCGCGCCATGCGCGGCTTGAAGGAGTCCAGCCGGTGCGCCGAGGTATCAAAAGCGTACAGGCGGCCGGTGCTGCGCATGGACGCGCCAATGGCAAGCGTCTTACCACCCGCCCCTGCGCAAAAATCTACCACCATCTCACCACGTTTGGCGTCCAGCAGCATGGCCAAAATTTGCGAGCCTTCATCCTGTACTTCAAAGTCACCGCGCAAAAAGGCTTCGTGCTTGTTCAGCGCAGGCTTGCCCGCAATGCGCAAACCCCAGGGCGAATACGGCGTAGGCAGGGCTTTGATGCCCGAAGCGGCCAGGGCTTTTTGCACATCGGCCCGCTTGGCCTTGAAGTCATTCACGCGCAAATCCAAGCCCGCGCCTTGGTTCATTTGCTCCACCAGGGGCCAGAAGTCTCCGCCCAGTTGGTCTTTCAGGGGTTGCACCAGCCATTCAGGCAAGTTATGCCGGTGGCGCTCCATCAAATCATCGGGTTTGACTTTCTCGCAAGCGTCCAGCCAATTTTTTTCCTGGTCGGTCAGCGCGCTGCGCAAAAAGTCGCCCGGCCCGTAAAAACCCAAAATCGCCAGGCGCCGCTCTTTGGGGCCGCTACCCGAGGGCGCCAGGTGGTCAAACAAGAGCTTTTTACGCAACACGGTGTAAACGGTTTCGGCCATGGTGGCGCGTTCGCGCGGCCCCAGGCCTTTGTGGTCTCTGAAAAACCGCGATACGGTGGCATCGGCAGGATGTTCAAATCGCAGGGTCAGCCGCACCAATTCGGCGCAGGCGTCTAATAAAGCTTTTGGATGCATAAGCAGCGCATTGTCCCATGCAAGATGAAGACCTTCCCCCTTTGATCCAGACACCGCCCGGCCTGTACCGCCATTACAAAGGCGGCATGTACGCGGTATTGGCGACCACGCGCCATAGCGAAAGCCTCGAGCCCATGACTTTGTACCGCGCGCTATACGGCGCACACGGCCTGTGGGTGCGCCCCGCGGCCATGTTTGACGAGATGGTGCTGTGGGAAGGCGCACAGCAGCGCCGCTTTACCCGCATCGGCGCCCTGCCAGCGGGCGCCTTGGACCTGGCTAGCTAATCCCTGCCGCTAAAAGCCTGCGCAGCGCGCGCGGGTAAATCAGGTGTTCGGTGGCCAGCACGCGCGCCGCCAGGCTTTGGGCGTCGTCATCGGGCAGTACCGGCACCACCGATTGCTCCAAGATGGCGCCCTCGTCCAGCACCTCGGTTACGCGGTGCACCGTGGCACCGGCAAATTTGCAACCGGCGGCAATCGCCCGCTCGTGGGTGTGCAAACCCGTAAACGCGGGCAGCAGCGAGGGATGGATATTGACCAAGCGCCCGGCATGTATTTGCACAAAGGCCGGGGTCAAGATGCGCATAAAGCCGGCCAGCAAGACCAGAGGCGGCTTGCCAACACCGGCATAGGAGTCAATGGCCTGGGTCAAGGCGGCGTCAAATGACGCGCGGTCGGGAAAGTCCGCGTGGGCAATTGTTTGGGTGGCGACGCCTTGCTGCTGCGCCCAACGCAAGCCCGCGGCGTCGACCCGGTTGCTGATGACCGCGGCAATACGCGCGTCGTAACGCGCGGCCCAGTCTTCCCGCTGCGCCGCGCGAACCAGGGCGGCCATATTGGAGCCGCCGCCGGAAATCAAAATCACTATCGCTTGCATAAGCGGCCGATTATCCGACGCACAGGGGACGGCAAATACCGGCAAAGACCAAGCCCATGTCGCAACACTGACAGAAAAAAACGAACGACCGTGCTAAAAACGCAACAAGGGCAAAATGCCCGTACCGATAGATCACCTGGAGACGCCTTTATGGATTTGGCATTTACCCCCGAAGAGCTGGGTTTTCGTGAAGAGATACGCGCCTGGGTCCACTCCCATCTGCCGCAGGACATTGCACACAAAGTCCACAACGCCCTGCAATTGACGCGGGAAGATATGCAGCGCTGGGGCCAAATTTTGGGTAAAAAAGGTTGGCTGGGCCACGCCTGGTCCAAGGAATTTGGCGGTCCAGGCTGGAACGCAATCCAAAAACATTTGTTTGAAGAGGAATGCGCCTTAGCCGGTGCGCCGCGTGTGGTGCCCTTTGGGCCGGTGATGGTGGCACCCGTCATCATGGCTTTTGGCAATGCCGCGCAGCAACAGCGCTTTTTGCCGGGCATTGCCAGCGGCGAGGT
>JBBAPY010000138.1:0-8307 GCA_040400635.1 Rhodoferax sp. | reverse complement strand
GTTGCAACCCGATGGCCTTTTGCGCGAGTTACTCCACGGATTTATTACGCCCAATGGCATGGCCTTTAGCCCCGATGGACGCACCATGTATCTGTCGGACTCCCATCCCTCTGTACGCCAGGTATGGGCCTATGACTACGACACCGTGCAAGGCATGCCGTCAAGGCCGCGACCCTTCATCGACATGGCAGGGTTTGCGGGTCGCCCCGATGGTGCGGCCATGGACAGCGATGGCTGTTATTGGATTTGCGGCAATGACGCTGGCCTGGTACATCGCTATACACCGCAGGGCACCTTAGATATGTCTATCCAAGTGCCCGCGGCTAAGCCTGCTATGTGCGCTTTTGGTGGTGCCGACCTGCATACGCTGTACATCACATCCATACGCCCTGCTGCAGTCAGCGACCCCCGCGCGCCCGATGGCGGTGTTTTTGCCATCCACCTGCCGCATGTGCAAGGCTTGCCAGAGCCGACCAATCGCCCCGCCCCCCTTTCCCTTTCACGTTCCGATCAACTTTGCTAGGAGACAGCATGAAATTTTCTTTTACCCTCATGGCGACCGCCTTGGCTACGTTTTGCTTGGCAGCCAAGGCTACCGAATTCAAGTCGGCTGACATCCACAACTCGGATGATTACCCCACCGTCACAGCCGTCAAGTTCATGAGTGAGGAACTCAAAAAGCTCTCGGGCGGCAAGCACTCCATAAAGGTGTTCAACAAAGGCGCGCTGGGCACGGAGAAGGAAACCATTGACCAGGTGAAAATCGGCGCGCTGGACATGGTGCGTGTGAACATCAGCCCCTTGAACTCGGTCTGCCCCAAGACCAATATCCCGGTGCTTCCTTTTTTATTCCGCTCGGTAGATCACCTGCACAAGGTGCTGGACGGCCCGGTCGGCGAAGAGATTGCCAAGGATTGCGAAGCACACGGCTTTGTGGTGCTGGCCTATTACGACTCCGGCACCCGCTCCATCTACAGCAAGAAGCCGGTTAAATCCATTGCAGACACCAAGGGCATGAAGATCCGCGTACAGCAATCGGACCTGTGGGTGGCGGTAACGGCCGCCATGGGTGCCAACCCTACGCCCATGCCTTTTGGTGAGGTCATGACGGCTCTGAAGACCGGCATCGTTGACGCCGCAGAAAACAACTACCCCTCGTATGGCTCAGGCAGCCGCCACTTCGAAGCCGCCAAGTACTACAACAAAACCGAGCACTCTATGGCGCCTGAGGTGCTCTTGTTCTCCAAAATGAACTGGGAGAAGTTGTCCAAAGCGGAGCAAGACCAGATTCGTACAGCCGCCAAAGATTCCGTGCCCTTTAACCGGCAATCGTGGGCAGCCTATGAGAAGAAAGAATATGACCTGGTCAAGGCTGCAGGGACTGAATTTGTGGAAGTGGACAAAAAGTCGTTCCAGGACGCCATGGTCCCGGTATACGAAAAGTTTGCCAATACGCCTGATCTGAAGCGGCTGGTCAAGGCCGTGCAGGACACGAAGTAATTCGCCTCGACGTTGGTGCCAGCCGCGCAGCGGCGAGGGTTTTTGTTTCACCGGAGTCCATCATGTACACCCGATTTTGTGCCACGCTTTCCAAACTCAGTTTGATGCTTGCCGTGGCAGGGCTTATGGTGCTGATCTGCTGCGTGCAATACCAGGTGGTGGGGCGCTATGTATTTAACGACACCCCCACCTGGGCAGAGGCGGTGGCCTTGCTGCTGGTACTCTATATAACAGCACTAGGCTTGGCCGTTGGCGTACGCGACGCCGGCCACATAGGAATGGATTCGATAGTCAGCCTGCTGCCCGAGCACCTTCGCCTGAAACTCGAAATCCTGATCCATGTTCTGGTGGGTGTTTTTGGCGCCCTGATGGCTTACAACGGCTACCTGTGGGCCGCGCTTAAGTGGGACGACCAAAAACCGATGTTGCCCATCCCCTCCAGCATGGACTATGTGCCACTCATCATCGCCGGCGTGCTGGTCGTGCTCTTTACGATTGAACATGTGATCGCCCTGGTGCAGGGTAAGGAAGTGGTGCCTGCATGGAACTGATCGTTTTGGGTGTGAGCTTCGGCCTGCTTTTGCTGATCGGCGTGCCGGTGGGCTTTGCCGTCGGCCTCTCCTCGGTGGCCACCATCATGACCGCCGGTTTGCCTGTCGCCGTAGTGTTTCAGAAGATGGTCGGTGGCATGCAGGTGTTCTCTTTTCTGGCGATTCCCTTCTTTGTCTTTGCCGGTGAGTTGATGCTGCACGGCGGCATCGCGCACCGTATCGTACGTTTTGCCAACAGCCTGGTAGGCCATGTCCGTGGTGGCTTGGGCATGTCCAACGTGGTGGGCTGCACGTTGTTCGGCGGTGTTGCCGGCTCTCCGGTAGCGGACGTATCGGCCATGGGCTCGGTGATGATTCCTTTGATGAAGAAGGAAGGCTATGACACCGACTATGCGGTGAACGTGACGACCCACGCCTCCCTGGTCGGCGCCCTGATGCCCACCAGCCATAACTTGATCTTGTATACCTTGGCGACGGCGGGCATTGCGTCTGTCAGCGTTGTGGGCATGATGCTGGCCTGTTTGGTGCCCGCATTATTGCTAACGGGTATGAACCTGTTGGCTGCCTATGGGGTGGCGATCCAGCGTGGCTACCCCACACGCGGCGCCTTTCGTGGCTGGGGTGAGGTCGGGAGCAGCTTTCTGGCAGCGCTGCCAGGCCTGCTGATTGTGGGCATCATTCTGGTGGGAATTTTGTCGGGCGTATTCACAGCGACGGAGTCGGCGGCCACGGCCGTGCTCTGGGCCCTGCTCATCACTACGCTAGCGTACCGCTCGCTGTCTTGGAGTGACTTCATCACGTCTTGCGCCAAAGCCTGCAAGACCACTGGCGTGGTCCTGTTCCTGATCGGGATTTCCAACGCCTTTGGCTATTTCCTGGCGATGTATTCGGTGCCTGAACGCACCGGGGACCTGATGGCCACCGTGACGCAGAACCCCTGGATGATCTTCCTGATGATCAATGTCGCCTTGTTCGTTCTGGGTACATTTTTGGATATGGCACCCACGCTGCTGATCTGCACGCCGATTTTTTTGCCGATTGCACAAAAGTTCGGCATGGACCCCATGCAGTTCGGCGTGATGATGCTGCTCAACTGCGCCTTGGGCTTAAACACCCCTCCGGTGGGCACTACGCAGGCCGTGGGCTGTGCGATAGGTGGCATCTCCGTGGGAGAGGTCATGCGCTCCATATTGCCCTTCTACGGTGCACTGACCGCTTGCATGATGCTGGTGACCTATGTGCCCGCGTTCTCGCTGTGGCTACCTCGCTTGATGTTGAATTAAAAAGGAAAAACCATGAAACGTAGACACCTCTTACAAGCTGGAATTGCACTGACAGCCACCAGTGCCCACCCGTCCTGGGCCGAGACCTGGCCCAGTAAACCCATCACCTTGGTTGTGCCCTTTCCGCCAGGAGGCTCTACCGACCTGATAGCACGCACCCTGTCGGCCAAACTGGCTGAAAAAATAGGGGGCGGTGCGACCTTCGTCGTGGACAATCGCGCAGGAGCGACCGGCACGATTGGTGCGTCCCAGGTGGCACATGCACCCGCTGATGGGTACACCTTGCTGGTGTCTTCGCTGGGTCCGTTTGTCATAGCACCCCATCTGATCAAGGTGAATTACGACGCGCTCAAAGACCTAGACCCGATCACCGTGGTGGTGCAGGCCCCCAACGTCTTGGTGGTACCGGTCGCATCGGCACGCAAGTCCATTACAGAGGTCATTTCCTATCTCAAGGCAAATCCAGAGAAGATGAGTTTTGCGTCCTCAGGCAATGGCAGCAGCGACCACCTGACCGCAGAACTGTTTTGGCAGCATACGGGCACTTCTGGCATCCATGTGCCCTATAAAGGCGGCGGTCCTGTGATGACCGATTTACTGGGCAACCAGGTGGAATCGTCCTTCATGAACATCAATACCGCCCTGCCCCAAATTAAGGCCGGAAAATTGCGCGCACTGGCCATCACGAGTGCCAAGCGGTCGCCGCTATTGCCCGACGTGCCTACCCTGGAAGAGAGTGGCGTCAAAGAGGTCAACGTCAACTCCTGGCAGGCGGTGGCTGCACCACGCGGTCTACCCGCCGACATCAAGAAGCGCCTGCTGGAGGCCATTGTTTCCATCATCAAAGAACCAGCGGTCACCGCCAACTTGCTAGCCCTGGGTTTTGAGGTGGTGCTCAATACGCCTGAGCAGTTTGCTGCCTACCAGGCTTCCGAATACACACGCTGGCAGAAACTCATTAGTTCGCGCAACATCAAAGCGGACTAAGCACCTATGCATGCGCCACTGACCATCCGCATGCATGCGGCCGATAACGTGGCCATCGTCGCCAACGATGGTGGACTGGCCGCAGGCACTATGCTGGCGGACGGACTCACGCTGGCAGAGCGCGTGCCGCAAGGCCACAAGGTGGCGTTGCGTGCCATTTCTAAAGACGCCGCGGTGCTGCGTTACAACGTACCCATTGGCTTTGCCATGAAAGACATTGCGGCGGGCACCTGGGTGCACGAGCGGCTTTTGCACATGCCTGCTGCGCGCGCGCTCCATGACTTGCCGCAATCGACGGCTCCGGCCTGGGTCGATGAACCGCTCACGGGCTACACGTTTGAAGGCTACCGCAATGCCGATGGCTCGGTCGGCACGCGCAATATTTTGGCCATCACGACCACGGTACAGTGCGTCGCTGGTGTCGTGGAGTTTGTGGTTAAGCGCATCAAAGCCGAGTTGCTGCCGCGCTTTCCCCATATCGACGATGTCGTGGGACTCGAACACAGCTATGGTTGCGGTGTGGCTATTGACGCGCCCGACGCCATCATCCCCATCCGCACCCTGCGCAACATCAGCCGCAACCCCAACTTTGGTGGTGAGGTGATGGTGGTCAGCCTAGGCTGCGAGAAGCTGCAGCCCGAACGCCTGCTACCTCCTGGAAGCATTGCGCTGCAATCCGGTGAGGCGCTGGACGTCATCTGTTTGCAGTCAGAAGCGCACGTCGGATTTATGTCCATGGTGGACTCCATCTTGGCCTCGGCCCAAAAGCATTTGGAACGACTCAATGCGCGACGGCGCGAGACCGTGCCGGCCAGCGAACTCCTGGTGGGTGTGCAGTGCGGGGGCAGCGATGCGTTTTCCGGCGTTACGGCCAACCCGGCAGTAGGTTTTTGCACCGACCTGCTGGTGCGCGCAGGCGCGACCGTCCTGTTTTCCGAAACCACCGAGGTGCGCGACGCCGTGGAGCAAATGACAGCGCGCGCCAGCACGCCAGAAGTAGCCCAAGCCATGGCCCGTGAGATGGCCTGGTATGACGCCTACCTAGGGCGCGGCCAAGCCGATCGCAGTGCCAACACCACACCCGGTAACAAGGCCGGTGGCCTTTCCAACATTGTTGAGAAGGCCATGGGCTCCATCATCAAGTCCGGCACGGCGCCCATCAGCGCCGTGCTGTCGCCCGGTGAAAAAGCCAACAGCAAAGGCCTGATCTACGCCGCTACGCCTGCCAGTGATTTCATCTGTGGCACTTTGCAACTGGCCGCTGGCATGAACATGCATGTGTTCACCACCGGCCGCGGCACGCCCTATGGCCTGGCCGAGTGTCCGGTCATCAAGGTGGCAACGCGTACCGAGTTAGCCACCCGTTGGCATGACCTGATGGACGTGAATGCTGGGCGCATCGCCGATGGTAATGCCACGATAGCCGAGGTGGGCTGGGAACTGTTTCACCTGTTGCTGGCAGTGGCCAGCGGCGAGAAAAAGACCTGGGCAGAGCACTGGAAATTGCATAACGCCCTGGTGCTTTTCAACCCTGCACCCATCACCTAATTAACAGGCCCAATCGGACACAAACAGACATTAGCCACCCTACGCCATGACACAAAAAACACCTTACCAGCCCTTCCCCAACACGTTCAAGCAGGCACTCCTGGCCGGTCAGCCGCTGATTGGCTGCTGGTGCTCTTTAGCCAATCCGATCAGCACCGAAGTGCTGGGCGTTGCGGGCTTTGACTGGATCCTGCTCGATGGGGAACACTCACCCAATGACGTCATCAGCTTTGTTCCACAACTGATGGCGCTCAAGGACAGCCGCAGTGCGCCCGTGGTACGCCCGACCAGTAACAACGCGGTGGAAATCAAGCGTTTGCTCGACGCTGGCTTTTACAACTTCCTGATTCCCATGGTGCACAGTGCCGACGATGCCGTCGCAGCGGTAGCCGCCACGCGCTATCCACCCCAGGGGATTCGCGGTGTGTCGGTAGCCCAGCGTAGCAACCGCTATGGCACGGTGCCCAACTACTTTCAGGAAATCAATCGGCACATTAGCGTAGCAGTGCAAATTGAAAGCCCACAGGGAGTGGCGGCGGTAGAGGCGATCGCAAGCACGCCAGGCGTGGACTGCATTTTTGTTGGGCCGTCCGATCTGGCTGCCACCTATGGGCATTTGGGCAACGCCGCGCACCCAGAGGTGCAGACCGCCATTGCGCACATCTTGGCAGCCTGCAAGCGCGCCGGTGTTGCCAGCGGCATACTGGCCCCGGTGGAAGCCGATGCCCGCCGGTATATGGAAATGGGCGCCACGCTGGTCGCCGTGGGCAGTGATTTGGGGGTGTTCCGCAGCGCCACGCAAGCGCTCAAAGACCGCTACATCAACCAAAGCGCTTAAACTTCCCGCC
Source organism: Rhodoferax sp. (assembly GCA_040400635.1). GTDB lineage: Bacteria > Pseudomonadota > Gammaproteobacteria > Burkholderiales > Burkholderiaceae_C > Allorhodoferax. The sequence continues at coordinate 1,590 of JBBAPY010000138.1, read as the reverse complement.
CATTGGGCCTAACGCTTATCGCATTGGTTACCCTATCGACTGCAATCGAAGGGCATACACCTATTTATTTTTCGTTGAACCTCACTTGGAAAACTAGCAATGAACTTTTTTAATGGCGCAGACACCCCTTGGCGTGAATTGGGAGACGGCATTCGCCGCAAAGTGGTCGGACATACACCGCAGCTGATGTCGGTAATTATGGAGTTTGACAAAGGCGCTGTCGGCACCCCCCACTCGCACGAAGTACATGACCAAATTGCCTATGTGGTCGCGGGCTCTTTTGAAGCCATCATCGACGGCCAAGTACGGGTACTAAAGGTCGGAGACGCTTTTATCGCGCCGCACTTCACCAGCCATGGCGTCACGGCCTTGGAGGACAAAAGCCGATTGCTGGACCAATTCTCTCCGGTCCGGGAGGACTACTTGGAATGATAGCCATGGCAGCTCTGGGGTACTCTTTAACGACGGGGTATCGCATGCGAACCCGTCTGATCATGGTCAACGGAAAGCATTGATGGGGCTTGTTCGCGCAGTGCCTGTTTGTATGGCCTTGGTCTTGACATGTCCGCTTGCCAACGCCGACGAACGTCCTAATGGCGTGATCGGAAACACGCTATGCCTCAATGCGGACCCAAGCCATGCACTAGGCACCTACGCGCTCATTGAAAAAGTGTTGGGCTCCGGCGCGATTGAAGCGCCCAGTGATGGCCTTAGCGATCCCAAACGCCCGCACATTATTTCTGTGCCAGGCGACAGTGTGCTTGGTCCCCATTTTTCGATTCTGGCCAATGAGCCCAACGATGTGAACCTAGACCGGGTGCCGATGTCCATGGGAGGCGACAGATCACGAACGGAGATCAAGCTTGCGCCCAGTTCTGGTGGAAACCAGGACGCTTTCAAAGCGCGCGAGGGCGATACTTTTGTATACGCATGGCGCTTCAAGATCAACCCGGGCATGAAGTTTTCGCCCAGCTTTACCCACCTGCATCAAATTAAGGCTTACGGTGGGAATTTTTCTGGTGCGCCGCTGATTACCTTTACACCCTTGTCAAATGGAAAGATGGAGATTCGCTACTTGGGCGATGGAAAATCTGAGTCGTCCACCTATAGCAAACTTCAGGTAATGTCATTGTCTGGGGTGCCCGGTCAATGGCTAGATGTACGTGAACAGATCACCTATTCCAATACGGTTGGACGTTATCGCTTAAGCATACTTGACCAACAAGGGCAACAACTCATCGCCATTGACCAATCCGGGCTGGAGCTATGGCGTCAAGGTGCTGACCATATGCGGCCCAAATGGGGGATCTACCGCAGGCATCATCCCGCACTCAATCAGCATATAGACGACGTGGTCGACTTTGCAAATTTTGCAATAACACGCGGCAGCAATCCAGATTCAACTTGCCGCTAGCCAAAGGGTGGGGTCAAGGCGGGCCACCGCCCCTGACATCAATCGTCCAGTGGAAACTGTGTGCAGCCCAGGCGCGCGGAGATGTCGCGGCTGGCGTCTTTGAGCATGGCTACCACTTCGGGCTTTCGCGCGTCGTCATAGCGAAAGGTTGGAAATGAGATGCTCATGCCGGCCAC
>JBBAPY010000137.1:0-8354 GCA_040400635.1 Rhodoferax sp. | reverse complement strand
CCTCGACCTCTACCGTGGCCCTGGCCGCGCAAGCCCATGGCGTCGAGCCCGGTCGAATTGCCAAGACCCTGGCCTTTAAGTTGGCCGATGGCAAAGTTTTTCTGCTGGTGGCGCGGGGCGATGCGCGTATCGACAACGCCAAGTTCAAAGCCGCTTTCGGCAAAGGCAAGATGCTCGCACTCGAAGAGGTCGAGGCGCTCACGGGCCACCCTGTGGGCGGTGTCTGCCCCTTCGGCCTGGCAACGCCATTGCCGGTCTATCTGGACCGCAGCCTGTTGGCCTTTGATGAAGTACTACCCGCTGCCGGCTCGGTCAATAGCGCATTGCGCATCAGCCCGCAATTCATGGCCGAGTTGACCCAGGGCCAATGGGTCGACGCCTGCCAATAGGCGTGCGTTGCGCCGCCTGGCCCTCTCTTTGTGCACTTGGTCGCAAAGTACTGGCAGGTGGCCGGAGCCCTGCCTACAGTGCAGTCCAAAGCGCGCACTGGGCGCCTTTACCCAACACCAAGGATTGCTAGATGAATGCCTCCCCTCCCACCCCAGCCGCCGGCGATGACCGCTGGAGCCGCCACTGGCATACACTGCGCGTTGGCGCAGTGCGCTACTTTCACGCCTATGGCAACTGGCTGGTCAGCATCAGCTGGTGGCGCTTTTTTCTGATTTCTGTCCTGGTGCTGATCTTGGCGGGTATCACCAGCTCGTTCTTGGACAACATTTCGGTGCATCAGCAGCGCCGTGAGGGGGTGGTGAAAAAAGTCAAGCCGACCCCAAGCCCGCAGGCCCCGGCCACCGATGCCTCCACCCCGGCGGCCAGGGGCAAGGTGTCGGTACAAATCGACGAGACCGGCGTGCACATCAGCGCACAAGACCCAGAAGGCAAAGCCGCGCAACTGCAGATCGATGAAAAAGGGGTGCGTATCAGCACCCCCGCCGATGTGCCTGCCAGCGCTGCGCAGGGCGCTGCCTCGGTGCCCAAGCCGGGCGTGGATATTCAAATCGGATCCAATGCCACAGAGCAAGAGATTGAGCTGGCCTTAGAGACGGTACGCCGCGCCCTAGAAGGCCAAACCAATGCGCAAGACGACGAGGTGGATGTGCACTTTGGCGCCGACCAAGGCGATGTAGAGCGTGGCGACAGCCTGCCCAACTTGGCCATGCTCTTGATCGTCGCCTCCTTGATTCTCAAAATCACTTACCGGGGCCGCATCCAGGCTGAGGCCGTCGCCGCCGCTGCCACGCAAGTGGCCGAAACCGAGTCGCTCAAGCGCCAGGTGATGGAGGCGCGCATGACCGCCATGCAGGCCCAAATGGAGCCCCACTTTTTGTTCAATACGCTGGCCGGCATTGAGCACCTGATCGAGACCGATCCACCGCGCGCCGCCACCATGCAAAAAAGCCTGATCGCCTTTTTGCGCGCCACCATGCCCACACTGCGCGAAGCCAATGCCCAGGCCGAGCGCGATTTGGGCCGCGAACTCGCGGTGGTGCAGCCCTACCTGGAGCTCATGCGTATGCGCATGGAAGAGCGCTTGCAGTTTGACTTGCAAGTGCCTCAGGGCCTGCGCAGCGCCCGCTTTCCGCCCATGATGCTGCAAAGCCTGGTTGAAAACGCCATCCGCCACGGCCTGGAGCCCAAGGCCGAGGGCGGCAGCATCAGCGTGCGCGCCGAGGTGCAAGACGGCCAGTTGATCGTGCAGGTGCAAGACACCGGCGTGGGCTTTGCGCCTGATGCGCTGGGCGCATCCGGGGCCGCAGGCGGCGGCATCGGCTTGTCCAACATACGCGAACGTTTGCAATTGTTGTACGGCGCCAAAGCCTCGCTGCAAACCAGCAGCCCCAGCACCGGTGGCGCTTGTGTCACCATTACCGTTCCCTACCACTTGGGCGCGCCATGATCGCCCCACAAATGCCGGAGAATCTTCCATGATCAGCACCAGTTTGCGTTGGATCGCCCGCCTGTTGTTTGTGGCCGTGCTGCTGGCCCTGGCGGCGGCCATTTTGGGTGGACTGCAATGGCAGCCCGATGTGGTGCTCAGTGTCAACGGCCAGGCAGTCACCCTGCCCGGCGTCGCCTGGTTCGCCATGGGGGCTGCCGTATTACTGGGCGTGTTGGTGCTGGCCAGCCTGGCGGTGTTGCCGCTCTTGGTGCTTTTGGTACCGGTATTGGCGGTGCTGGCGGTCATCGCCTTGGTCTGCGCCGGTCTTGGCGTGCTCAGCATGGTGCTGTGGGGCGTGCTGCCACTGTTTATTGTGTGGCTGATCTGGCGCTTGGCGACGGGTGGCGCTAAGGACGGTGAGGCCTTATGAGGCCTTTGCGCGTTGTCGTGGCCGATGATGAGCGCCTGCTGCGTGAGCAGCTCTGCGCCCGGCTGCGCGCGCTAGACACCAGCATCGAGGTGCTGGCGCAAGCGCGCAATGGCCAGGAGGCGCTCGAGCAGGTGCGCGATCTGCAGCCGGACCTGGTGTTTTTGGACATCCGTATGCCGGTGATGACCGGCATCGAAGCGGCGCGCCACATCGCCCAGCTACCCACCTGGGACGAGGCTGGCGGCGACGGCCAATGGCCGGGCTGCGAAATGGTGTTTTTGACAGCCTACGACCAGTACGCGGTGCAAGCCTTTGAGGCCGGCGTGGTGGACTACCTGCTCAAACCCGCCCAGCCCGAGCGCCTGGCCCTGGCTTTGCAGCGCGTGCGTGCGCGTAGGGATGCACGCCAACGCGCCCAACACAGCGCCGAGCCCGCGCAACCCCTGCCGGCGCACACGCCGGCCATGCAAGACTTGTTGCGCGCCCTGGCCGCCCAACTCTCGCCCGCCACTGCGCCGGCGCCGCTGCAATGGATACAAGCCAAAGTCGGCGCCACCATCCAGATGATCGCGGTGGAAGAGGTGCTGTTTTTTGTCAGCGACGAGAAATACACCCGCGTCCAAACCGCCACCCAAGAGGCGCTGATCCGCACCTCCATCAAAGAGCTCATCGATACTTTGGACATGCAGCGCTTTTGGCAAATCCACCGCAGCACGCTGGTCAATGTGCGCGCCATCGCCGGCGTGCAGCGCGACGAGCGCGGCCGCCAACTGGTCTCGGTGCGCGGCAGCAAAGCGCTGCTGGAGGTCAGCCGCAGTTATGCGGGGCTGTTCAAGGGCATGTGAACGGGTGGGGAGAACGCAATTTGTTTTGGTCGCCGCTTCCCATGGCCTCCTGGTGCTGCATCCACAATGCGGCGCTGGCAGCAGAATTTTTAACGCTTTGCAAAGGGAGATAGGCTGTGGGACGAATCAAGATAATCGAAGTGTGCGTCAGCACGATTGCACTTTTCGCAGGGTGTATGGCCCATGCCCAAACCCCCGCCCTCAACACCACCACAATTGCCCGCGCCATGCCCGATTCCGCTACTGATCCTTTCCAATGGCTGGAAGAAGTGCAGGGCGTACGCGCGCTTGACTGGGTGGCCAAAGAAAACCAGCGCAGCCTGGACCTATTGCAGGCAGACGCGCGGTTTGCGCCCATGCAGCAGCAGGCGCTCACTATCGTGCAGGCCAGCGACCGGGTGCCTATGCCAGGCTTTCGCGGCCGCCATATTGACAACTTTTGGCAAGACGCTAACGCCGTGCGCGGCGTGTGGCGGCGCACAGATTTAAGCGCTTATCGCAGCGCTACCCCGCGTTGGGAGACGGTGCTGGACTTTGACGCGCTGGCCCAAGCCGAGTCGGCTAACTGGGTCTACAAAGGCGCTAATTGCTTGCAACCGGCGCAGCGCCTGTGCCTGGTATCGCTGTCCGACGGCGGCAAAGACGCGGTGCAGATGCGCGAGTTCGACACCGAGACCAAAAGCTTTGTATCTGGGGGCTTTGCTTTGCCTGCAGGCAAGCAAAGTGCCGCCTGGCTGGACCAGGATACCTTGCTGCTTGCCCGATCCTGGAGCCTCGAAGATGTCACCGAGTCGGGCTACCCCTTCATCGTCAAGCGCCTGCGCCGGGGCCAGGCGCTGGCGCAGGCCGAAGAAGTGTTTCGCGGTGACAAAAAAGACGTGGGCACCTGGCCCGGCGTCATCCGCGATAGCCAGGGCCGTTTTGTCGCCGCCTACGTGGAGCGCTCCGTGGCGTTTTTTGCCCATGAGTTTTACGTCCTGACCGACAAAGGCCCGGTGCGCTTGCCGGTGCCGCTTAAGTCCAGCTTGCGCGGGTACTTAGATGGACAAATAATTTTCAGCCTGCAAGAGCCTTGGACGCCGGTGGCTGGCGGCCCCACCTTTACCCAATCGTCCCTGGTGAGTTTTGATTTGGCCGCCGCGCTGGCCACGCCTGCGAAGCTGTCGGTGCAGCTGGTGTTTGCACCCCACGCGCGCCAGTCCATCCAGGGCGTGAGCCGCACGGCCAGCCGCCTGGTTCTAAGCTTGAGCACGAATGTAGTAGGCGAGATGATGTCCTTCGCCCACGGCCCCCAAGGCTGGAGTGGCCAGCGCCTGGACCTGCCCAATCCGGCCAGTTTAGGCGTGGTCAGCGCCAGCGACACGGACGACCAGCTTTTTGTCTCCGCCACCAGTTTTTTGGTGCCCACCACGCTGTGGCTGGCCGACGCCGCATCGGGCAAGACCGAGGCGCTAAAGGCCTCGCCCGCGCGCTTTGACGCACAGGGCCTGATCACCGAGCAGCGCGAGGCCATCTCCAAAGACGGCACGCGCATTCCCTACTTTGTGGTGCGCCGCAAAGACCTCCCCATGGACGGCCAAGCGCCCACACTTTTGTATGCCTACGGCGGCTTTCAGGTACCGATGAACCCCGGCTACTCGGCGCTGACCGGCAAGCTTTGGCTCGAGCGCGGCGGTGTGTACGTGCTGGCCAATATCCGTGGCGGCGGGGAGTTTGGCCCGGCCTGGCACCAAGCCGGTCTCAAGACCAAGCGCCAGGTCATTTACGACGACTTTGTGGCCGTGGCCCAGGACCTGATCGACCGCAAAATTACCAGCCCGCGCCGCCTGGGCATCCAAGGCGGCTCCAACGGCGGCTTGCTCATGGGTGTGCAGATGACGCAGCGCCCGGACTTGTGGAATGCCGTGGTCGTGCAGGTACCGCTGCTCGATATGCTGCGCTACCACAAGCTGCTGGCCGGCGCCTCCTGGGTAGCCGAGTACGGCAGCCCCGACGATCCTGCCGAGACCGCGTTTTTGGCCCAACTCTCGCCCTACCACCACCTTCAAGCGGGGGTGGCCTACCCCGAGCCGTTTTTTGTGACCTCCACCAAAGACGACCGCGTGCACCCCGGCCACGCACGCAAGATGGCCGCCAAGATGCAGGCCATGGGCTTGCCCTTTTATTACTACGAGAACACCGATGGCGGTCACGCCGCTGCGGCTAACCTGAAAGAAACAGCCAAGCGCGTCAGCTTGGAGATGGTTTACCTCAGCCGCAAATTGATGGACTAAGGGGCCAAGGCTTGCCTTATTGCCCGCGTGCCCAATACACGCCCCAGACCACCAGGCCCATGCCCACTAACGCGGTGCCTGCAAAGGATTCGCCAAATAGCAACCAGGCCACCGTGGCGGTGCAAGGTGGTACCAGGTAAAACAGGCTGGCCACGTTGACCGCGTTGTTGTTGCGAATCAGCCAGTTGAGCAAGCTGACCGCGCCCAGCGACAGCACCAGCACCAGCCAAGCCATGGCAAACACCATTTCGGGCACCCAGTCGATGCGCAGCGTCTCTGTCAGCCCCGCCGCCATACCGGTGAACACCACCGTGGGAACGAACTGCGCAACCGCGCCGGTGCGCCAGTCAAACTGCGGGCAAAAGCGTTTTTGGTACAGATTGCCGCAGGTGATGGACATCAGCGATATCACGCAGGGCAACAAGGCCTGTAACTCAAAACCCGTACCCAACTTGTTTGCCAGCACCAGGGCCACGCCGGCCAGGCCCAATGCCAGCCCGAGCCATTGCTTACGCACGACCGTCTCGCGCAAAAACAAGCCCGCTCCCACAGCCACCAGCAAGGGTTGCAGGCCGACCAGCAAAGCGGCCACACCCGAGGGCAGACCCATGGAAATGGCAATAAACACGCCGCCCAGGTACACGCCGTGAATCAGCAAACCGGCCACGCCGATGTGAAACCAATCCCGGGGCTGCGCCGGCCAGGGCGCTTTGCTCAGCACCGCCAGCACCAGCAGCAAGGCCACCACCAGCAGATAGCGCACAAACAAAAACGTCAGTGGCTCGCTATGCGGCAAGCCTAAACGTGCACCGATAAATCCGGTGGACCAAAGGACGACAAACAGCAGCGGAAAGGCCGGTGCCAGGCGGCGCATCATGGCGCGGGCTCAAGCCCGCCGCCCAAGGCCTTGTAGAGCTGAATCTGGTTTTGCAGCAAAGCCGCTTGCACCAGTACCAAGGCTTGCTGATCGGCCAGCACACTGCGTTCGGCCTCCAGCACCTCCAGCGCCGATGCGGCGCCATGCGCCAACTTGAGCTGCACCAGCTCCAAGCGCGCCTGGTCGGCAGCGCGCTGTGCCTGCTGTGCCTCCCCTTGGGCCTGCCAGCCGCTGCGCTGCGTCAGCGCGTCGCTGACTTCTCGAAACGCGCTTTGAATCGCTTTTTCATACTGGGCTAGCGCCACCTCACGCGCGCCCTGCGCCGCCGCCAGCGTGGCTTGGTTGCGGCCATGGTCAAACAAAGGTAGCAGCAACTGCGGCGCCACATTAAATACCCAGCTGCCGCTGCTAAACAGCGAGGACAGCTCGCTGCTGGCGCTACCGAGCCCGGCGGTCAGCGCAATGCGCGGGAAAAACGCGGCACGCGCAGCCAGGATGTTGGCATCTGCCGCCTTTAATAGATGTTCTGCCTGACGGATATCGGCGCGCTGCGTCAGCACCTGCGAAGGGATGCCGGGCGCCAGCTCAGCCAACCGGGTACGCGCTAAGGCATCGTGCCCCAGCCCCTGTTTTTGCGCTACGGGAATGTCCTGCCCCAGCAGCAATACCAGGGTGCTTTCATCGAGCATGCGTTGGCGCTGCAAAGGGCCCAGCGCGACGCGCACCGATTGCAGCAGCGCGCGGTTTTGTTGCAGGTCTATATCCGATGCCACACCTTGCTGGTGGCGCAACTGAACCAATTGCAAAGTGCGCTCACGCGACACCAACAACTGGCGCGTGCTGGCCAGCAGCGCTTCATCGGTTTGCAGAGCCAACCAGCTTTGCGCCACCATGCTGATTAAGCTAATTTGCGCGGTGCGGCTGGCTTCCTGGCTGGCCAGGTACTGGGCCAGGGCTTGCTCTTTCAAGCCGGCTACGCGGCCAAAAAAATCAAACTCATACGCCGTAACCGACAAGCCGGCATTGAACAGCGTGGACATATTGCCAAAGGCATTGGGCGCCCGCGAGGCGCCCGCGCCCAGGTTGACGCTGGGTAGCTCATCTGCATCGCGCAGGCCTAATTGCGCCCGTGCCTGCGTCATAGTGGCCGCCGCGATGCGCACATCGCGGTTGTTATCTAGCGCGATGCGTATCAGGGCCGCCAGGTCCGGGTCTTTGAAATAACTTTGCCAATTGGGTAGCGCGGCAGCCGTTGTTGCTGCCTGGCTGCTAGCGCTGCTTGGCGCGCCCATACCGGCGGGCCATTGCGCGGGCACGGGTGCCTGGGGCAAGACGGATGGCTGTAGGGGCATGCTGCATCCGCCGGTCAGTAGCGCTGCTACGAGCGCGGCGCCTAGCGGCAAGCGCCGAATTACCAAGGCGGTGGTGGGGGCATACTTATTCATCGCTGTGCACTCCCATGTGCGCAGCTTGTGCCGCATGCACCTCGTGCTGGCGGGCGCTGCCTTTGAACAGTCCGCGGACCAGCACAAAAAACACCGGCACAAACACCACGGCCAGGCTGGTGCCGGTCAGGATGCCGCCAATCACGCCGGTGCCGATGACGCGCTGGCTGGCTGATCCGGCGCCACTGGCAATCGCCAGCGGCAGCACGCCCAGGGTAAATGCCATGGAGGTCATCACAATAGGGCGAAAACGCATATGCGCAGCGGCCAGTGCGGCTTCGATCACGCTTTTGCCTTGGGCTTGTAAGTCCTTGGCAAATTCAATGATCAAAATCGCGTTTTTGGCCGATAAACCGATGATGGTGATCAGGCCCACCTGGAAGTACACATCGTTGGCGTAGCCACGCAGCAGCGTGGCCAACAACACACCCAGCACGCCCAGCGGCACCACCAAAATCACGGCCAGCGGAATCGACCAGCTTTCATACAAAGCTGCCAGGCATAAAAATACCGCCAAAATCGCAAAGCTGTACAGCGCTGCAGACTGCGAACCGGCGAGTTTTTCTTCGCGCGACAAACCGGTCCATTCAAAGCCAAATCCCGCG
>JBBAPY010000136.1:0-8361 GCA_040400635.1 Rhodoferax sp. | reverse complement strand
GCTGTCAGGAATAGCGGCGTGCGCCATCTTGCCGTGCACCGTCACTTCTAATTGCAAACAACCGTTGTGCGCGGTGATCACTTGGTAGCTAAAACCTGCGGCCACCATCAGGTCGGGCTTGATGGTGCCATTGTTCAATAGCAAAGCAGGCCCGAGTTCGCCACCAAACTCTTCGTCGTAGGTAAACAACAATTCCACGCAGCCATGCGTCGGTTTGGCCACGGCTTCTAGGGCACGCAAGGCGAAGGTGTAGGTTGCAAAGTCGCATTTGCTGACCGCAGCGGCGCGGCCATAGAGCTTGCCGTCGACGATCTCGGCGCCATAGGGGTCGTGCGTCCAGCCTGCGCCGGGGGGCACCACGTCGCCGTGGGCATTGAGCAGCACGGTGCGCCCCACGCCAAAGCGGCGGCGCACCAGCAAGTTGGTAACACTTTGCAAGCCTGCGGCATGCACCATTTCCGGCGGCACGGGAAATTTTTGCGCCTCCAGCCCCATGGCCTGCAGCAGTTCGGCGGTGCGCTCGGCGTGCGGCGCGTTATTGCCTGGTGGGGTGTCGGTGGGTACGCGCACCAGCGCTTGCAAAAATTGAACTTCCTCGTCGAAATACTGGTTCACCCAGGCGTCAAGCTGGGCGTATAGGGATGGATTCATGGGGCGCAATCAAAGAAAAGAGGGATGCAACCAGGGCGCCGTCGGCGATCAAAGCCCTGAAGCCGAGGCTGAGGCTGCCACATCCTGTAGCAAGAGCGTAAAGGCATCGATGGCCAGTTGCATATCGTGGCTGGTACTCGATTCGAGCGGGTTGTGGCTGATGCCGCTGTTTTCGCCGCGCACAAACAGCATGGCCTGGGGCAGGAGGTCGTGCATTTTCATGGCGTCGTGCCCGGCGCCGCTGGGCATGCGATGCACCGGCAAACCCAGCTTGGCCACTGCCGCTTCCCAGCGCGCCTGCCATTGAGAGGCGCTTGGCGCAGCGCTGGCGCGCATGCTCTCGTTCAGGGTGAAAGCCAGGCCCCGGCGCGCGCAAATTACCTCCAGTTGGGCCAGCACATCCGCACACAAAGCATCGCGCTGCGCATCCAACGGGGCGCGCATGTCCAGCGAAAAATCGCAGCGGCCCGGCACCACATTGATAGAGCCCGATGGCACGTGTAACTGCCCGATGGTGGCCACCGAATCCCCATCGCGGGCGGCGCGCTGCTCCATGAATAAGGCCAATTCGGCGACGGCCACCGCGGCATCGCGCCGCCTATTCATGGGCGTGGTGCCGGCATGGCTGGCAGTGCCGGTGACGCTGCCGGTAAATCGCACACTGGCGTTGATGGAGGTGACCACGCCCAAGGGAATATTCAATTCATTGAGCACCGGCCCTTGCTCGATATGCACTTCCACAAAGCCCAGGTAGTGCTGCGGATCGCGACGGATAGACGCAATCTGCGCCGGGTCCAGACCGGCTTGCTGCATGGCGCTGCGCATGCTGAGGCCCTCAGCATCGCACTGGTCCAGCCAGGCAGGGGCGAAGCTTCCGGTCAGCGCCGAAGCAGACAAAAACGTGGCCTTGAAACGCTGGCCTTCCTCTTCAGCGAAAGCCACGACTTCAATGCCGAAGGGCAAGCGCTGCCCGGCACGGTGCAAGGCGTGCACACAGGCCAAGGGCACAAAAATACCCAAGCGCCCGTCGTATTTACCGCCATTGCGCACCGTGTCGTAATGGCTGCCGGTGAGCAGGGTGCGCGCGCTTGGCTGCGCCGCGTGGTAGCGGCCCACGACATTGCCCACGGCGTCGATGTCCACCTCGTCCATACCGACATCGCGCATGCACTGCTGAATGTCCCGCGCGCAGGCCTGGTGGGCTTCGGTGAGGTAAGTGACGGTAAGTTCGCCGCGCTCGGCAAATCCGGGGTCGCTGTGGCGCTAGAGGGCTTCCTGCCAATCCCATACTTTGTTGCCCGCTTCGGGCTGGATGCCGAATTTATCGGCCAGGCGGATTTCCACGATGCGGTGGATATTGCGCAAACATTCTTGCAACTCAAAATCCGGATGGCCTTGCAGGCGCCGTGCCATGGTGGCCATGATTTGCGCTTTGGACAGGCCCGTGCCGCGTGGGCCGCGTACCGCAACGATAAAAGGCCAGTCAAATTTGGCGCGGTAGTCGGCGTTGAACCGCTGAATCGCAGCCAGTTCCTCAGGCGTGCAATCGGTGAGTCCGGCTTTTTTTTGTTCGTGCTGCGATTCGGTGGTCAGGCTGGACACCACTAGGCCCTTGCCCGCCAATTCCGGGTGGGCGCGCAGCAAGGCCAGTTGCGCATCGCGCCCGGCCGCGTCCAACACGCGGCACATGGCGTATTGCAAATGCGCCAGCGATTGAAAAGGCCGCTCTGCCAGCGCTTGCTCGGCAATCCAGTCCGAGTGCTCGTACAAACCGGCCAGCATGGCCTGCGCTTGCACCAAAGGGGCGCGGTTGAGTTCGTCCAGCGTCATGCGGATTCGCTATAGGGGTGAACACGGCTCCAGTGCTGCGCCAGGTCCAGGCGGCGGCAAACCCAGACATGGTCGTGGCTTTGCACATGGTCCAAAAAGCGCTGCAAAGCAGTGATGCGGCCGGGCCGGCCCAGCAAGCGGCAGTGCATGCCGATGCTCATCATTTTGGGTGCGTTATCCCCTTGCGGGTCGCCTTCGGCATACAGCACATCAAAACTGTCTTTCATGTATTGAAAGAAAGGGTCGGCGTGCGAATAGCCTTGCGGCAGCGCAAAGCGCATGTCATTGCAGTCCAGGGTGTAGGGCACGATGAGTTGAGGCACCACCGTGCCATCGGTTTTTTGTACCTGCATCCAAAACGGCAGGTCGTCGCCGTAGTAGTCGCTGTCGTACGCAAAGCCACCGTAGTCGGCCACCAGGCGGCGCGTGCGCGGGCTGTCGCGCCCGGTGTACCAGCCCAAGGCGCGCTCGCCGCAAAGCGCGCGCAGTATGTCCATGGCCTCTTGCATATGGGCACGCTCGGTGGCTTCGTCGATGTTTTGGTAATGAATCCACTTCAGGCCATGGCAGGCGATGTCGTGGCCTAGCGCTTGAAACGCAGCGCACAACTCGGGGTGCTTTTGTAGCGCGGTGGACACACCAAAAACGGTGAGCGGCAGCTTGCGTTTTTCGAATTCGCGCAGGATGCGCCAGACCCCTGCCCGCGAGCCGTATTCGTAAATACCTTCCATGCTGATATGACGGTCGGGAAAGGCGGCGGGGTTGAACATCTCGGACAAAAACTGCTCGGAGCCCGCGTCGCCGTGCAAGACGCTGTTTTCCCCGCCCTCTTCGTAATTGAGCACAAACTGAACCGCCACGCGGGCTTGACCTGGCCACTGCGGCTGCGGTGGCTTGCGGCCGTAGCCGATCAGGTCACGCGGATAGGGGGCGGTGGAGTCGTAATGGGGCATGCGGCTAATGGTAGCGGCAAAGCGGGCGCGCAGGCTAGTGTGTAGTGCACGCAAAGCACTGATTACACTTTCGCCCTATTTGAGGGGAATCGACTATGGGCCTGAGTACCCACGTTTTGGACACCATGCATGGCACCCCGGCAGCCGGTATGGCGGTGCGCTTGTTCAGTGTGCAAGCGGGGCAGCGCCTACTTGTGAAAGCGCTGGTACTCAATGCCGATGGTCGCAATCCAGATGGCCTGTTGTACGAGCATGCCGCCCTGCGGCTTGGTTGCTACCGGCTGGAGTTTGCGGTGGCCGATTATTTTCGTTCGCGCGGCGTGGACTTGCCCGAGCCCCCGTTTTTAGACGAAGTGGGCATCGACTTTGGTATCGCCGATGCCAGCGCCCACTACCATGTACCGCTGCTGGTTAGCCCCTGGAGTTATTCCACCTACCGGGGCTCGTAAGTGCCAGCCGCTGGTGGGCCGCCAACTTATTTCTGCCCCTCGGTCAGGCTGTCCAATTGAAAGCGCCCACTCTTGTGCCACAACCAGACCTCGGTGTAGCTGACCTTGCCCATGCGCACCGGCGCCGGGAAAGGCGCTGCCGCATGCACCATGCTTTCAATTTCCGCCATCACCTGTGGCACCTGGCGGGGTGCGCGTGTCCAGCGCAGCGCCAGCACTTCGCCACGCCGGCCAATATCGAGCTCCAGCACGCCCACCGCCTGCAACAGGGGTGGCAGCTTGCCGGCATAGACGCGGTCCGGGTATTTTTCATACAGGTGGCCGGCGGCGTCTTTGCGGTAATCGCGGGCGTTGGCCGCATGGGAAGTCTTGACAGGCGGCGCCTCCACCGCCGGCGGCTCCGGGGCTACCAACACCGGTGGAGCTACCGGCTCGGGAACGGGGGGCGCGGGCTGAACCGGTGGAGGCTCCACGGGTGGCACAGGCTTGGGCGGCGCGGCACAACCGGCCAGCCACAAACTCAAGCAGATCAGCGTGCCAAGGCAAGCCCGTTGCCAGGAAACGCCGCGGCCCAGCCACCATGGGGAGTGCACTTGCTGCATGCTTGTCCTTTCTATTGCGGTTTTACTCTGGCGCGCTTGGCTGCGGGCCGGGGGTTTGTATGCAAAGCCTGATCACCCGCTTTTTGCACAGCCTGGCCATTTCACCGGCGGTTTGGGTCCGGGTGCTGGCGACGCGTGGCTCTGTTCCACGGGATGCCGGCGCCTGGATGGCGGTTTTTGCCTATGGTACTGTAGGAACCATTGGCGGTGGCAGGCTAGAGCAAGACGCTATCGCCCACGCCCACGTGCTGCACGCAGACCTTAGCGCGGCGCGCGAACAAAGCTATGCCTTAGGTCCCAGCCTGGGCCAGTGCTGCGGCGGGCATGTGACCCTGGGCTTTGAACCGGTGGTCGCGCAAGACATTGCGCGGCTGCGCCAGCAACTGCAAGCCAGTCACCAGCCGGTGGCCCTGTTTGGTGGAGGCCATGTGGGCCATGCCTTGGTAACCGTATTTGCGCATTTACCGCTGGATGTGCACTGGATCGACAGCCGCGACGCGCCCTTCCCCGACATCGTAGCGGCCAATGTGCGCTGCGAACACTCGCAGCCGGTGCAGGGTGCAGTGGCGAGCTTGGCGCCGGGCTCGCGTGTGCTGATCATGAGCTTTAGCCATGCAGAGGACCTGGACATCCTGGCCGCCTGCCTTGTGCGCCAGCGCGCGCAGGCCGACTTGCCCTTTATCGGCCTGATAGGCAGCAAAACCAAATGGGCCACCTTCCGCCAGCGTTTGGAGGCGCGCGGTTTTGGGGCGGACGATCTGTCGCAGGTCACCAGCCCCATCGGTCTGCACGGTCTGCACGACAAGCGGCCAGAAGTGATCGCGGTGTCGGTGGCAGCACAGCTCATGGCCCTGCCCGGCTGGCCGGCGCTGTAAGTGCGCAGCCGCTCTGCCTACAATTTCCCGAAACACCACCAAGGTACGCCACCATGGAAACTTATCTGCTCGAATGGGCCAATCTGCTGCTGCGTTGGGCGCATGTGGTAACGGCAGTGGCCTGGATAGGCGCCTCTTTTTACTTTGTCTTTTTAGACAGCAACCTGACGCCGCCGCAGGACGAGGACCTGAAACGCCAGGGCGTGAGCGGCGAACTCTGGGCAGTGCACGGCGGCGGTTTTTACCACCCCGTGAAGTTTGCGGTGCGCCCGCCCGAGCTACCAAAGCACCTGCACTGGTTTTACTGGGAGAGTTACAGCACCTGGTTGACAGGCTTTGCGCTGCTTACTATTTCCTACCTTTGGAACGCCAGTAGCTACCTGATAGACCCAACGCGCATGGACTGGTCGCCCACCTCTGCGGTCTGCGCCGCACTCGGGTTTTTGGTCGTCTTTTGGCTGGCCTATGACGCGATTTGCCGCCTGTGGGGCCAGCGGCCCGGTGGCGACCGCGTCGTGGGCGCGCTGGTGGCACTGCTGGTCTGCGGTGCGGCCTGGCTGGCCTGCCACTGGTTTGCAGGGCGCGCCGCCTTTTTGCTATTGGGCGCGATGCTGGCCACCAGCATGAGCGCCAATGTATTTTTCTGGATCATTCCCGGCCAGCGCACGGTCATCGAAAGCATTCGCGCGGGCCAGCCGGTGGACCCGGTCCACGGCCAGCGCGGCAAACAGCGCAGCGTGCACAACACTTATTTCACCCTGCCAGTGCTGTTTGCCATGCTGAGCACGCACTACAGCTTTACCTACAGCCATCCGCACAACGGGTTGGTGCTGATAGGCATGATGGCTGCGGGAGCGTCTATTCGCCAGTTTTTTGTGCTGCGCCACGGCTACAAGCTGGGACGCAACCCGCACCCCTGGCCCTATGTGGCCGCAGGCCTGGCGCTTATCGCCATCCTGATCGTGGCCATGGCGCCGCCTCGCGCGGCGGACAGTATTGCCGCAGGCAGCAGCGGTTCAACGGGCCTTGCAGCAGAAGCAGGGGCGGTTACGGGCACGGTTAGGGGCGTTGGTGTCGCAAATACCGGTGCTGCCATCGGCTACGCCCAAATCCAGCCCGTTATCGCGCAGCGCTGCTACGGCTGCCACGGCCAGGCCATGCAAATGAAAAACATCCGCCTGGACTCGGCCGCCTTACTGGCGCAAAACGCCCAAGCGGTATACCAACAAGCCGTGCTACTGCGCGCCATGCCCATGAACAATGCCACGCAAATCACCGAAGTCGAGCGCTTGCTTATTAAAAAATGGTTTGAAGGTGGGGCGGTGGTCAATTAACCCGCGCAACTCGCGCATTTATTAAACCCCTATAAAGAATCGAGGAATTAGGCCGTGTAAGTTATACGTCAGCATATTAAAAAAATAATTGCGAATATCATGTAAATTAATTCCTCTTTTCCTAGGGTAAACCCTAGAAAACCCGTGTTGATTAATCGGATGTTGCTTCATATACTTTCCCGTCTTTTTCTAGACTGTGTAGTCACTCACTACGTTTACAACTTCGGAGACTCTCATGTTGAATTCCACTCGCCGTAAGGCCCTTAAATCGATCACAGGTTTTGTCGCTGGCGTGGGAGCTCCCGCCTTCTACATGAAAAATGCTTCAGCGAGCACCTTTCGCAATGACCCGGGCAATAGCAAAACCGTGACGATCGGCCTGACCCTGCCGCTGACCGGCGCCTACGCCGACGAAGGTAAAGATGAATTGCGCGCCTATGAACTGGCCATCAAGCACATCAACGGCGAAGGCGACGGCGGCATGCTCAAAACCATGAAGCCGCTAGTTCTCAAGGGCAACGGCATTCTGGGTAAAAAAGTGGAGTATGTGCAGGGCGACACCCAAACCAAAACCGATGTGGCGCGCGGTGTTGCCAAGCGGATGATGGAAAAAGACGGCGCCATCATGTGCACCGGCGGGTCTTCTTCCGGCGAAGCGATCGCCATGCAGTCGCTGGCCCAGGAAATGGGTGTGATTTTCATGAACTGCCTGACGCACTCCAACGACACCACCGGCAAAGACAAGCGCCGCTATGGCTTCCGTCATTTCTTTAACGCCTATATGTCCGGCAAAGCACTAGGACCGGTGCTGGGCAAAGAATATGGCAAAGAACGCATTGCCTACCACTTGACGGCAGACTACACCTGGGGATGGACCCAGCAAGAGTCCATGAAGAATGCAACCGAAGCACTGGGCTGGAAAACAGCCAATGCGGTGAAAACGCCGCTGGGCTCGGCCGACTTTTCGCAGTACATCACGCCGGTGCTCAATTCAGGCGCGGACGTTTTGATCCTGAATCACTATGGCAAGGACATGATCAATTCGCTCACCCAGGCAGTGCAATTCGGTCTGCGCGACAAGATGTCCAACGGTAAGCGCTTCGAAATCGTGGTGCCACTGTTCTCCGAGCTGATGGCGCAAGGTGCGGGTACTGCAATCAAAGGCATTTTCGGCACTTCCAACTGGGATTGGGACTTGAAAGACGAAGGCTCCAAAAACTTCACGAAGTCCTTTGTCGCCGCGTATAAAGAGCCGCCTTCTCAGGCGGCACACACTGCCTATGTGCAAACCCTGCTGTACGCTAACGCCTGCGAAATGGCCGGCACTTTCAACCCCGAGGAAGTCATTAAAAAGCTCGAAGGCTTTAAGTTCGACGGCATGGGCAACGGCCCCACCGAGTACCGCGCTGAAGACCACCAGTGTTTCAAAGACGTGCTGGTGGTGCGTGGCAAGGAAAAGCCAGCGGGCAAGTGGGACCTGATGGACGTGCACCAGATTGTTCCGCGTGCTCAGGTGGAATACAAAGCCGATATCTTCGGCGGCGAGTTGGGACCGTACAAAGTCGCAGTCGTGTGATCCCCAGCTTTCAGGGACTTGGCGTTCAAGTCCCTGAAAAGGCAGTGGTACCCCGCGGGTTCCAGGTAATTGCAAAATTACGGAACCCGAT
>JBBAPY010000135.1:0-8380 GCA_040400635.1 Rhodoferax sp. | reverse complement strand
CAAAGCCGGTGCGGCTTGCGGCCCCAGGCGGTAACCGTCCCAAGTTTCACGCTCCAAGTCTTTGGGCTGGCAAAACAAAATACTTTTGCCTGTGCCGGTGATCACCAGCCAGGCCCCTGGCTCTGCAAAGCCGCACAGATAGTGAAAGTAGCTGTCAAAGCGGTAAGGGAAATCGGCGTCGCGGTTGCGAGGCTGCTCCGGCGCAGTCGGCACGATGGCCAGGCCGCGCGGGCCGATCTGGGCGGCCACCTGGGCGCGCCGCTTGTGGTACAGCGTGGTGTTCATAGATGTGAAGGTGTCAAGGTGAATGAATGGTTAAGCGCTTGCAGGCGCTCTGGCGTGCCCACATCCGTCCAAAGGCCGGTGTACAGGCTGGCGCTCACTAGGCCCCGGTCCATCGCAGCGCGCAACAGGGGCGCAAGCGGCGCTTTGACGCCCTGCGGATTGCCCGGCGCAATGTTGCACCAAGGAGGCGCAAACAAAGTGCAGCGGTACAGGCCGATGGTGCTGTAGGTGTAGCGCGGCTCAAGGCTATCGGCGGGCACATTGAGCGCCAATGCGGATGCCTGCGCGCCACTTGCATCGACCAGTCCCAAACCAAAGTCGCCTTGGGGGTTGTGCGGCGGATTAGGCACCAGCCAAATATGGGCCAGCTTTTCGCTGACGGCAAAGCGCGCTACGGCTTGGGCGTCAAAGGCAAACTCCGGCGCATACACATCGCCGGCAAGTACCCAAAAAATCGGGTCGGCGCCCAGGCCCTCGCACAGCAGGGGCAGTGCACGCGCAATGCCGCCTGCAGTTTCCAAGGCCTGGCCAAAATCCTGCCCTTCATGGGAATACAACAATGGCATAGACGCTTGCGCTGCGGCACCCTGAGGTTGGTGCTGCGCCCCCAATCGCGGCGCAAACTGCCCGCCCAGCCAGGCAGTGTTGACCACGGTGCGCGCCACGCCGGCACGGGCCAGCGCGTCCAGATGCCAAAGCGCTAGCGCTTTGCCTTGCACCTCCAGCAAAGGTTTAGGGCAGGTATCGGTGAGCGGGCGCATGCGCTCGCCGCGCCCGGCGGCCAGCAGCATGGCGTGCACCCGCGGAGCCATGGGCAAAGACTTAGCGCCCGCCAACACTGACCTTGCCAAACACCGCTTGCGCCTGCCGCGGCAGGCAGCGCCAATACGCCGGGTGCGCGGCGACTTGGCCATCGAGCGCAGCAGCGGCCTGCCAGCCCCAGCGCGGCTGGTACAAAAACGCACGTGCCAGGGCAATCAAATCGGCGTCCCCTGCTTGCAATATGGCCTCAGCCTGCTTCGCCTCGGTGATGAGACCGACCGCCACAGTGGGCATGCCTACGGCTTTGCGGATGTCCGAGGCAAATCCAACCTGGTAATTAGGCCCTAGCGCAATTTTTTGCTGCGGTGACACGCCGCCGCTGGAGACGTGGATAAAGCTGCAGCCCAGGGCCTGCAGCTGCCTAGCAAACTCGGTACTTTGGGCGCAGTCCCAGCCGCCCTCAACCCAATCGGAGGCCGATAAGCGCAAACCCAGCACGCCGCCATACGCCTTGCGCACCGCAGCGAATACTTCCAGCGGAAAGCGCATTCGGTTGTCCAGGCTGCCGCCATAAGCGTCGCTGCGCTGGTTGGCCATCGGGGACAAAAACTCGTGCAGCAAATAACCATGCGCGCTATGGATTTCAATCGCATCCACGCCCATGGCGTGCGCACGCTGGGCGGCCAGCACAAACGCATCGCGCACCCGGTCCATGGCGCCACGGTCCATTTCCTGGGGCGGTGGCTCCTGGGGCAGCTGGGACAGCGCAGAAGGGCCAAGCGTGGGCCAGCCGCCCTGCGCGCCCGCCAGCAACTGCCCGCCCTCCCAGGGCACCGCACTGGAGGCTTTGCGCCCGGCATGCGCCAGCTGAATGCACACCGCCACTTCGGGCGCGAGCTTGCGCGCGCGGTGCAGGTGCGTGCGCAAAGCCGCTTCGGTGGCCTCGTCCCACAGACCCAGGCAAGCCGGGGTAATGCGGCCTTCGGGTACGACGGCAGTGGCCTCGATGGTGAACATGGCCGCGCCGCTATTGAGCAAATTGCCCCAATGCATCAAATGCCAGTCATTCGCCTGGCCCTGGGTGGCGGCGTACTGGCACATGGGCGCGACTACGATGCGATTGGGCAAGACCAGCGTGGCATCTAGGCCGCGCAGCGTGTAGGGGGAAAACAAGGTACTCATGGAATGTGTCGAAAGTGCTATCTGGCCCATTTTGCAATGGTTTGCCAAACTGGTGCCCTCGGCCCAGGCAGCACCAGTGCCGGCCGGGGGCTTTGCCCAGCTTTGCGTACTATGGCGGCCAACAAGGGCAAGAGGGATTGGCGCTACAGTTGGCGCAGGGACCGCCGGGACGCGCTTGGAGCGCTTGCAGCACCTCAGAATTTTCCAAAAATCGCGTTCACCATGATGAAAATTTGGACCCGCCTCCTGTTTGCCGCTTTAATGGCGTGCCAACTCGCAGCCGCACAATCTGCCAGCGTGACAGAGCGCTTGCAATGGCAGGACAGGCTCCATACCGGCATCCTGCCGCCCGTCAAGCACGCCGCGTGGCAAGCAGCGGACTAAGTAATGCGTAGCGACTTCGCTGCCGGTACCCTGCGCGTCCATAGCCAGGAAGGGGAAGACCTGCACCCTGTGCTGCGCCAGGTCCGTGTCGATGACCTCTGGGTCGGCGCGCCAAACCAAGCGGTGGCAGACGGCGTGATGCACGCGATGCAGCTCGCGTTTTCTGTGCTGCTGCTGGTGGTCAGTGCCCTGCTGTACTGGCAAAGCGGGAAAAAGGTTTGGGGCCTCATGGGCTTGCTAGGCTTGCTTTTGGGGCTCTACCACTTGCAACTAGGCGGCGCCTTTATCGGCGTGCTGGGCAATGATTTGCGCGCCTTTGTCAAGCTCAACGCTTGCATGATGGTGGCCCTGGACTGTGCGGGCCTGTATGCCAGCGCTAAGGTGCTCGCCTCCCCGCAGTTCAAGCTACGTTA
The DNA here is from genome assembly GCA_040400635.1 of Rhodoferax sp. Taxonomy (GTDB): domain Bacteria; phylum Pseudomonadota; class Gammaproteobacteria; order Burkholderiales; family Burkholderiaceae_C; genus Allorhodoferax. Next base: position 5,354 of record JBBAPY010000135.1, on the reverse strand, counting down.
CGCGCGCGGCTTTTCTGCGCTCTTAGGGGGCAGCTTGTTGATGACAGCCCTGGCCTATAGCAGCCAGCAAGGCGCATTTAATCTCGCTGCAGTGGGTTTGCTATCGGTGGCGCTGTACGGCTTTTGCTGGGATTGCGCAAGGCAATGGCTGCAACAGCCCGCGTGGCGCAAAGGCCACTTAAACCACCTGCTGGTCGCCGTGTTTTTACTGATGGTGGCTAACAACCTGGGCCTTTGGGGTAATTTACTTGCGCCCGCTGCATCCATGGCCTGGGCTGAGGCATTGCGCGCCATGAACCTGCCCCTGATCTCCTTGGGCTTGGTGTTGACACTGCTTTGGCGCCAGCAAAGGGTGCAATCGGTTAAAGACCGCCGACGGCAAGCGAACGCACAAAGGCTGCAAGAACAAATCAGCATCAACTTTTTGCAGCAGTTATTCATTTCGATGCTGGTGCATGAAATCAAGACGCCTTTGACGGTTGTCCAGTTAGGCACCAGCGCACTGGTAAAAAGCGAAATAACCACCGAGCGCAAGCACGCCTGGGATGTGCGCTTGCATACGGCGATCCAAACCATGGTGCACATCCTGGACAACTGCAGCCAAGCACAGCGCTACGAGGGCGGTGTGATGGCGGTGTCGCTCAGTAATTTTTTACTGACAGATACCCTGGACGTGGTCATGGGCCAGGCATGGGGGCATTTCAGTGCGCAACCCGAATTGCTGCAATTGCGCTTTGAAAAGCCCATAGACGATCTGCACTTGCACAGTGACGCAAGCTATTTTCAGATCATTCTCAATAATCTGCTGAGCAACGCGCTCAAGTATTCAGCGCAGGGCAGCCCCGTCGTTTTGCAAGTTAGCCCATTTGCAAACGGGCAAGGCGCGCCCATGGTCCAACTCGCCATCCGCAATGCCATGGGGCCCGCCGGGCATCCGGATCCGGCCAAAGTTTTTGAACGCTACTACCGCTCACCCACCACAAGCAGTATTTCTGGCACCGGTCTGGGGCTATGGTTATCGCAGCAACTGGCCGCACGGCTGGGCACCAAAATCCAACTCAGTCTGGAAGCCCAACAGGTGGTGTTTTGGTTCACGCTGCCAGTCGCTAGTGCTGGGACAAACAGTGCCTGACAAGCCAGCCATGCGTAGGGCTCCACACCACAAGTTCGTGCCATGCAACCCGCCGACATCATCATCGTAGAAGACAACCCCGCCATCCGGGAAGCGCTTGCCGAGTATTTGCTTGATGAGGGCTTTGCAGTGCGTACCGCGAGCGATGGCACTGCCTTGGATCTGCTCTTGCAAGCGCGAACCGCCGACACGCTGATACTGGATTTGAACCTTCCCCATGAAAACGGCTATGCCATTGCGAAGCGTGTACGACAATCGCTCCCAGCTATCGGCATTTTGATTTTGTCGGCACGCGTGAAAGGCGATCCGTCGGATCCGCAAGCGGCATTAGCCGATCTGCAACTGGCCAAACCCGTAGAGCCACAAGCACTGGCCCAGGCAGTGCGCCAGGTCTGTGCGCTGGCGATGGCGCGGCGCGGCTAAAACCGCAGCTTTAAGCTTCGCCAAGCATTCAAGTCCTGCCCACCAATGCGCCGCTAAAATGTTTTTCCGCGCGCCAGCCCGGCGCAATGCCCCCAGCCCCTCTCGGAGTCGTTTCATGGCCAATTCCCAGCAAATGGCAAGCGCGATACGCGCGCTTGCAATGGATGCAGTTCAACAAGCCAACTCCGGTCACCCCGGCGCCCCCATGGGTATGGCCGATATGGCAGTAGCGTTGTGGGGCCAGCATCTGCAACACAACCCCTCCAACCCCCATTGGGCCAACCGCGATCGCTTTGTGTTGTCAAACGGCCACGGCTCCATGCTGATCTATGCCTTGCTGCACCTGACGGGCTACAAGCTGCCCATGGCGGAATTGAAAAACTTTCGCCAGTTGCACAGCAAAACAGCGGGCCACCCTGAAGTGGATGTCACGCCCGGTGTCGAAACCACCACCGGCCCGCTAGGCCAGGGCATTAGCAATGCCGTGGGCATGGCCATGGCCGAGAAATTGCTGGCTGCGCAATTTAACCGTGAAGGCCATGCCATCGTGGACCACCACACCTATGTGTTTTTGGGCGACGGCTGCATGATGGAAGGCATCAGCCACGAAGCCTGCGCCCTGGCCGGCGCCTGGAAACTGGGCAAGCTGATCGCTTTGTATGACGACAACGGCATCTCCATCGATGGCCAGGTCACACCGTGGTTCATTGACAACACCGCGCAGCGCTTTGCCGCCTATGGCTGGAATGTGATCGACAAAGTGGACGGCCATGACACCCAAGCGGTGTCCCATGCCATCGCAAAAGCCAAAGCCAGTAAAGACAAGCCCACACTCATTGTCTGCAAAACCTCGATCGGCAAAGGCAGCCCCAACCGCGCCAACACCGCCAAAGCCCACGGCGAACCCCTGGGTGCAGAAGAAATCAAACTCACGCGCGAAGCCATTGGCTGGGCGCACCCCCCATTTGTGGTGCCCAAAGCGGTCTATGCTGACTGGGATGCCAAAGACGCAGGGCGCACGCGCGAGAAAGAGTGGAACACCCGCTTTGCCGCTTACAAAGTCGCGCACCCGGACCTGGCCAAAGAATTTGTGCGTCGCATGAAGGGCGACTTGCCCAAGGGCTTTGTACAAACCGCGGTGGACGCGGTATTGGCTGCGCATGCCAAAGCCGAAACCGTGGCCTCGCGCAAAGCCTCGCAACTGGCACTAGAGCATTTCACCGCGGCGCTGCCCGAGCTACTGGGCGGCTCGGCCGACCTGACCGGCTCCAACCTGACCAATACCAAATCTACGCCCAATGTACGCTTTGATGCACAAGGGCAATTAGTGCAAAGCGCCGACGCCAACGGGCAACTGCATGGCGGGCGCCATATCAATTACGGCGTGCGCGAATTTGGCATGGCCGCCATCATGAACGGCATCGCGCTGCACGGCGGCTTTATCCCCTACGGCGGCACCTTCCTGACATTTAGCGACTATTCGCGCAATGCCATCCGCATGGCCGCCTTGATGAAAAAGCGCGTCATCCATGTGTTCACGCACGACAGCATAGGCCTGGGCGAAGACGGGCCGACGCACCAGTCCATCGAACACGCAGCCTCCTTGCGCCTAATCCCCAACCTGGACGTTTGGCGCCCGGCCGATACCGCCGAGACTGCCGTCGCCTGGACCGTGGCCCTGCAAAACCGCAACAAGCCCACCGCCTTGCTGCTGTCGCGACAAAACATCAGCTACGCACCCAAAGCCGAGTCGGCCAGCGCACCGGATGCCTGCGGTCTGGACGCGATCAGCAAGGGGGCTTATGTGCTGGCGGAACCCTCCGAAGTCGGCATGAAGAAGAAAACCCAGGCGGTACTCATTGCCACCGGCTCGGAGGTGCAACTCGCCCTGCAAGCGCAAGCGGTATTGGCTGCGCGCAAAATTGCGGTGCGCGTGGTCTCGATGCCCAGCACCACCACCTTTGATTTGCAAAGCGCGGCCTATAAAGCCAGCGTGCTGCCCGCTGGCGTGCCGCGCGTCGCAGTCGAGATGGCATCGAGCGGCAGCTGGTGGAAATACGGCTGCGCTGCGGTCGTGGGCATAGATACCTACGGCGAATCAGCTCCTGCGCCTGCCCTGTTCAAACATTTTGGCTTCACGCCGGAGAATGTGGCCGACACGGTGCAGTCGGCTTTGCAGCGCAAGCGCTGAGTAGGTACATATTTTTAATTTTTTGGAGAACAAAAATGGCTATTAAGGTAGGAATCAATGGTTTTGGCCGCATCGGCCGTATGGTGTTTCGCGCTGCGGTACAAAACTTTTCGGACATCGAGATCGTCGGCATCAATGATTTGCTCGAGCCCGATTACCTGGCCTATATGCTGCGTTACGACAGCGTACATGGCCGGTTTGCCGGCGAGGTATCGGTCAAGGACGGCGCGCTCATCGTCAACGGCAAAACCATACGCCTGACGCAAGAGCGCGACCCGGCCAACCTGAAGTGGGACGCGGTCGGTGCCGACGTGGTGATCGAAGCGACGGGCCTGTTCTTGGACAAGCCCACCGCCGAAAAACACCTGGCCGCGGGTGCGAAAAAAGTCATTCTGTCTGCGCCCAGTAAAGACGACACGCCCATGTTTGTGTACGGCGTCAACCACGCTAGCTACGCCGGGCAAAGCATTGTGTCCAACGCCTCCTGCACCACCAACTGCCTGGCTCCGGTGGCCAAGGTATTGCATGACAAATGGGGCATCAAGCGCGGCCTGATGACGACGGTGCATGCTGCCACCGCGACGCAAAAAACCGTGGATGGCCCGAGCAACAAAGACTGGCGCGGCGGACGCGGCATTTTGGAAAACATCATCCCATCGAGCACCGGCGCGGCCAAGGCCGTCGGCGTGGTGATTCCCGAACTCAACAAAAAACTTACCGGCATGTCCTTTCGCGTACCGACCAGCGATGTATCAGTGGTGGACCTGACCTGCGAACTCAACCATGCCGCCACCATGGCCGAGATTTGCGCCGAAATGAAAGCCCAAAGCGAAGGCGCTTTGAAAGGCGTGCTGGGCTACACCGAAGACAAAGTGGTGGCCACCGATTTCCGGGGTGACGCACGCACCTCGATTTTTGATGCCGACGCCAGCATTGCGCTCGACGGCACCTTCATCAAAATCGTCAGCTGGTATGACAATGAATGGGGCTACTCCAACAAATGTCTGGAAATGGTCCGCGTCGTCAGCAAATAAGTTCCTAACAAGCGCCCTGCTGTCCGCCTAGGCTGCGGGCGGGGCGTCTTGCTAGGCTTCAGGCAGGACGCACGCTGACTTCAGCGCTGCTGATTTTTTGCAGGCCTTGCGCCGTCTCCACCAACAAGGCGCCTTGCGCATCCACACCACGCGCAACACCACTGCGGCCATCGCTGCACAGGACCTCGCGCCCGTGCAGCGCATCGCGCACCTGGTAAGCGCCGCGCAAAGGGCCCAGGCCACGGTCGGCAAAATCCAAGACCGCTTTGACCACCGCCGGCGCAATCAGGCCGAAAGCCTGCGCCGCATCGGCCCGGGGCAGTAGCTCTTGCAGCCAGGCAGGCGGCGTGCGCAAACCCTCTGCCGCACGCGGCCCGATGTTGATACCGATGCCGATCACCGCATAGCGCAACGCGCCCATGCTGGCCGTTTCAATCAAGATGCCGCCGAGCTTGCGCTGGTGCAGCCACAAATCATTGGGCCATTTCAGCTGGATGTGGGCATGCAGGCTTTGCGCCACGGCCAGGCCTACCGCCAAGGACAGGCCCGACCAGTCACGAGGCGCCAAAGGCAG
>JBBAPY010000134.1:0-8406 GCA_040400635.1 Rhodoferax sp. | reverse complement strand
TCTTGATTTGCCTGAGGCCGTTGGCCACGTATTCGAGAGCAGTTTGCCAATCCACGCTAGACCATTTTCCGCCCTGCTTGATCATGGGCGTGTGCAAGCGATCCGGGCTGCTAAGCGCCTCATAAGAAAAACGGTCGCGGTCGGCGATCCAGCATTCGTTGACCGCATCGTTTTCTAGCGGTACCACGCGCATCACATGGTTGTTTTTAACTTGAACGACGAGGTTGCTTCCCGTCGAATCATGCGGGCTGACCGACTTGCGGCGCGACAACTCCCAGGTGCGGGCGCTGTAGCGAAAAGGCTTACTGGTCAGCGCGCCCACCGGGCATATATCAATCATATTGCCCGACAGTTCGGAGTCCACCGTCTGGCCGACAAAGGTTTCGATTTCGGCATGCTCGCCACGGTGCGACATGCCCAGTTCCATAACTCCGGCCACTTCCTGGCCGAAGCGCACGCAGCGGGTGCAATGGATGCAGCGGCTCATCTCCTGCATGCTGATGAGCGGGCCCACGTCCTTGATCGCCACCACACGCTTTTCTTCTTCGTAGCGGGAGTTGGAACCGCCATAGCCCACGGCCAGGTCTTGCAACTGGCATTCGCCACCCTGGTCGCAAATCGGGCAATCGAGCGGGTGGTTGATCAGCAAAAACTCCATCACCGATTGCTGCGCCTTGATGGCTTTGTCGCTCTTGGTGTGGACCACCATGCCATTGGTCACCGGCGTGGCGCAGGCGGGCATGGGCTTGGGGGCTTTTTCGATATCAACCAAACACATGCGGCAATTGGCCGCAATGCTCAGCTTCTTGTGGTAGCAAAAATGGGGGATGTAAGTACCGGCTTTTTCCGCGGCATGCATCACCATGCTGCCTTCAAGCACTTCTACTTTTTTGCCGTCGAGTTCGATTTCAACCATGGTGCTGCACCGATCAAACGTAGGCACCGACCACGCAGGTCTTGTGCTCTATATGGTGTTCAAATTCGGACCGGAAGTGCTTGAGCATGCCGCGCACTGGCATGGCCGCCGCGTCGCCCAGCGCGCAAATCGTGCGGCCCATGATGTTGCCGGCCACGCTGTCCAGCGTCTCTAAGTCGCTGGCGCGGCCGTGGCCGTTTTCAATGCGGTCCACCATGCGCCAGAGCCAGCCTGTGCCCTCGCGGCAGGGGGTGCATTGGCCGCAGGATTCATGCGAATAAAAGTAAGACAGGCGCTGCAAAGACTTGACCATGCAACGCGTATCGTCCATCACGATGACCGCGCCCGAACCCAGCATAGAGCCGGCTTTGGCAATCGCGTCATAGTCCATGGTGATGTCCATCATGATGCTGGCCGGCAATACCGGCGCCGACGAACCGCCCGGGATGACCGCCTTGAGCGTGCGACCGGCACGCATGCCGCCGGCCATCTCCAGCAACTCGGCAAACGGCGTGCCCATAGGAACTTCATAATTGCCCGGGCGCTGCACATCGCCGCTGACCGAAAAAATCTTGGTGCCACCGTTGTTGGGCTTGCCGCAGGCCAGGTAGGCCGCGCCGCCATTGCGGATGATCCAGGGCACCGCCGCAAAGGTCTCGGTGTTGTTGATGGTGGTGGGCTTGCCATACAGGCCAAAGCTGGCCGGGAATGGTGGCTTGAAGCGCGGCTGGCCTTTTTTGCCTTCCAGCGATTCGAGCAAAGCGGTTTCTTCGCCACAGATGTAGGCTCCAAACCCATGCGCTGCATGCAGTTGGAAACTGAAGTTGCCGCCCATGATGTGCTGGCCCAAAAAGCCAGCCGCACGGGCTTCTTCCAGGGCGGCTTCAAAGCGCTCGTAGGTCTGGAAGATTTCGCCATGGATGTAGTTGTAGCCCACGGTAATGCCCATGGCATAGGCGGCAATCGCCATGCCTTCAATCACCGCATGCGGGTTGAACTGCATGATGTCGCGGTCTTTGCAGGTGCCGGGCTCGCCTTCGTCGGAGTTGCACACCAGGTATTTCTGGCCCGGAAACTGGCGCGGCATAAAGCTCCACTTCAGTCCCGTCGGAAAACCCGCGCCGCCGCGACCGCGCAGGCCGGATTCTTTCACCGTAGCAATCACCTGGTCTTGCGTCAGGCCCTCGCCGCCGTCTTGGCCCAAAATCTTGCGCAAGGCCTGGTAGCCACCGCGCGCCTGGTAGGCTGCGAGGCCCCAGTTGGAGCCATCCAAATCGGCCAAAATTTGCGCGCCTTTGTGGCGACCATGAAAAGAACTTTCCCGACCCGTCGCCTGGAAAGGTGCCAATACCTGTTGTAGCGTCATTGCGCTCCCTCCGCTTGCTTGAGGTCGGCAATCAGTTGGTCGAGTTTTTCATCGCTCATAAAGCTGCACATGTGGCGGTCATTGACCAACAACACCGGCGCATCAGCGCAGGCGCCCTGGCATTCGCTCGGTTGCAGCGTGAACAAGCCATCGCTGGTGGTTTCACCAGCATGGATGCCCAGGGTTTTTTCCAGATGCACCATGGCTTTTGCGCCGCCGCCCAATTGGCAGGGCAAATTGGTGCAGACGTTGAGCTTGTATTTGCCCACCGGCTTGAGGTTGTACATGTTGTAAAAAGTACTGACCTCATGCACTGCCATAGGCGCCATGCCCAGGTAGTCGGCCACCATGCGCTCGCTGTCTGCGCTGATCCAACCTTGCTCTTGTTGCACGATGGACAAACACGCCATCACAGCAGACTGTTTTTGGTCCGACGGGTATTTAGCGACTTCGCGATCAAAGCGCGCCTGGGTGGCATCCGACATCATCGGTCAATCTCTCCAAAAACAATGTCCATGGTGCCGATGATGGACACTGCATCAGCAATCATGTGGCCCTTGGCCATTTCATTGAGCGCGGCCAGGTGGGCAAAACCGGGGGGACGAATCTTCAGGCGGTAAGGCTTGTTGGCGCCATCGCTGACTATGTAAATACCAAATTCACCTTTGGGATGCTCGACAGCGGCATAGGCCTCGCCCTGGGGCACGTGAAAACCTTCGGTAAACAGCTTGAAGTGGTGGATCAGGCCTTCCATATTCGTCTTCATGGATTCACGCGAAGGCGCAGCCACTTTGTGGTTGTCGGTGATTACCGGACCGGGGTTGGCCTTGAGCCACTGCACGCACTGGCTGATGATGCGGTTGGACTGCTTCATCTCTTCCATGCGCACCAAGTAACGGTCGTACACGTCACCGGTCTTGCCGACGGGAATGTCAAAGTCCATTTCTGAATACACGTCATAGGGCTGCTTTTTACGCAAGTCCCAGGCAATGCCAGAGCCGCGCAGCATGGGGCCGCTAAAGCCCATATTGAGCGCCCGCTCGGGCGTGACGATACCGATATTGACGGTGCGCTGCTTCCAGATACGGTTATCGGTCAGCAGGGTGTGGTATTCCGACAGGCATTGCGGAAAGCGCTGGGTAAAGTCTTCAATAAAGTCGAGCAGCGAACCCTGGCGATTGGAGTTGAGCTCGGCAATACCTTTGGCGTTGCGGATTTTGTTGGCCTTGAACTGCGGCATGGTGTCGGGCAGGTCGCGGTACACGCCGCCGGGCCGGAAATAGGCAGCATGCATGCGCGCACCGCTGGCCGCTTCGTACATGTCAAACAAATCTTCGCGCTCACGGAAGGTGTAGATCAGGATGGTCGAGCTGCCGCAGTCATTACCGTGCGAGCCCAGCCACATGAGGTGGTTGAGCAAGCGGGTGATCTCGGCATACATCACGCGGATGTACTGCGCACGGATGGGTACCTCGATGCCTAAAAGCTTTTCGATCGCCAGGCAGTAGGCGTGCTCATTGCACATCATGGACACGTAGTCCAAGCGGTCCATATAGGGCAAGGCCTGGATATAGGTCTTGGACTCGGCCAGCTTTTCGGTGGCACGGTGCAGCAAGCCAATATGCGGGTCGGCGCGCTGGATAACCTCGCCGTCGAGCTCCAGCACCAGGCGCAACACCCCATGCGCAGCCGGGTGCTGCGGACCGAAGTTGAGGGTGTAGTTTTTGATTTCAGCCATGGCGAGCCCTGCTTAGTGCAGGCCTCCGTAGTTCTCTTCGCGGATGATGCGCGGGGTGATTTCACGCGTCTCAATCGTCACCGGCTGGTAAATCACCCGCTTCTGCTCGGCGTCGTAGCGCATTTCCACATGCCCGGTGGTGGGGAAGTCTTTGCGGAAGGGGTGGCCGATAAAGCCGTAGTCTGTCAGGATGCGGCGCAGGTCGTCATGGCCTTCAAACACCACGCCAAACAGGTCAAACGCTTCGCGCTCAAACCAGTTGGCCGAATTCCAAATATCGTTGATGGAGTCCAGCACCGGCATGTCGTCATCGGTGGCGAAAACCTTCAGGCGCACGCGCTGGTTCAGGCTGATAGACAACAAATGCACCACCACACAGTAGCGCGGACCTTCGTAACGGCCATCGCCGTAGGCCGAATAGTCTACGGCGCACAAGTCCATCATTTGCTCAAACTGGCAGCCCGCACTGTCGCGCAGCAACAGCGCGGCGGCGTGGTAGTCCTGCGCGGAGACCAAGACTTTGACTTCACCCAGATCTACCGAAATACGTTTGACTTTGTCGCCCAGCACCTGCGCAATAGCAGCCTGGGTATCTTCAGGACGAACAGAATAAGAAGTCATGGGTGGAGTCAGGCGCGCGCGATGGTTTCGGTGCGGCGGATTTTTTGTTGGAGTTGCAAAATGCCATAGAGAAGCGCCTCAGCCGTAGGCGGGCAACCGGGTACATAGACATCGACTGGCACGATGCGATCACAACCGCGCACCACCGAGTAGCTGTAGTGGTAGTAGCCGCCGCCATTGGCGCAGGAGCCCATAGACAGCACCCAGCGCGGCTCAGACATCTGGTCATAGACTTTGCGCAGCGCCGGGGCCATCTTGTTACACAGCGTGCCGGCCACAATCATGAGGTCCGACTGGCGCGGGCTGGCGCGAAACACTTCAGAGCCAAAGCGACTGATGTCGTAGCGCGCTGCGGCGGCATGCATCATTTCGACTGCGCAACAGGCCAAGCCGAAAGTCATGGGCCAAATAGAACCGGTCTTGGCCCAATTGACCACCGCGTCGTAGCTGGTGGTGGCAAAGCCTTCTTTGAATACGCCTTCAATCATGGTGTCATTCCCAGTCAAGGGCCCCTTTTTTCCATTCGTAGACAAAGCCCACAACCAGAATGCCCAAAAACAGCATGACCGACCAGAAGCCAAGCGCCCCGATTTCTTTGAGCGACACCGCCCAAGGAAACAGAAAGGCAATCTCCAGGTCAAACAAAATAAACAAGATGGCGACAAGGTAGTAGCGCACATCGAACTTCATGCGGGCATCTTCAAAGGCTTCGAAGCCGCATTCATACGGGGAATTTTTGGCCTGATCAGGCCGGTTGGGACCGAGGATATAACCCAGCACCTGGGGAATGATGCCGATAGCGACACCAACCAGAATGAACAGCAAAACAGGAAGGTATTGGTCCAGATGCATAGTTATTTAGGTATCGCCCGACGATAAGTCTGATTGTTTGCTGCACCCTTACGGGCACGCAGTGCATTCTTGCTATGGTGCCGTCGGCGAGACTCGAACTCGCACAGCTTTCGCCACTACCACCTCAAGATAGCGTGTCTACCAATTTCACCACGACGGCGGCTTTTTCCACAACAAGGCCATGAGCAGCTGTGCTGCTCTACAGGCCCTGATCAGCCTACGAGTTTACCCTGATTTACAAAGGCTCCCTGCCCGATTTCCGACTATTTGACCAAGCTCAATTCGCCGGGATTTGGGCGGCGCCCGAAGCCGCAGGTGCAGGCGCTGCGGCACTGGCTGGCACTGCAGGGGCCGCTACGCTGGTCGCTTCCAGGACGCTGCCGCTGCTGGTGGGGCGCAGATTGCCGAAGTACGCCAGCGCCAAAGTGGCGGCAAAAAACACCGTGGCTAACACCGCCGTGGTACGCGACAAAAAGTTAGCACTGCCGCTGGCGCCAAACAAACTGCCCGAGCCGCCGCTGCCAAAAGCCGCACCCATGTCGGCCCCTTTGCCGTGCTGGATCAGGATCAAACCGATCATCGAAATCGCCGAAATCATCTGCACTGTCAGGATGATCGTAACCAAATAACTCATCTTCTACTCCTGGAAAAAACTGCTAGTACCGCTTTACTGCGCGGCCCGGATAATGGATAAAAAATCTGCCGCCTTGAGAGAAGCGCCGCCAATCAGGCCACCGTCAATATCGGGCTGGGCCAGCAAGGAAGCGGCATTGCCGGCATTCATGCTGCCGCCATAAAGGATACGCACCCGGTCCGCACTCGCACTGGCCGCTTGCAACTGCTGGCGCAACACCAGATGCACCGCCTGGGCCTGCTCGGGGCTTGCGGTTTTACCGGTGCCAATTGCCCAGACAGGTTCGTAGGCCAGCACGATTTCGCTGATGCAATGGCCATTGACATGGACCACCGCTGCCAACTGGCGCTTGATCACGGCTTCGGTATCACCAACTTCACGCTCGGCCAAAGTCTCGCCGACGCACACAATAGGGGTGATTCCCGCGGCCAAGGCGCGCTGTGCTTTAGTCGCCACCAGGGCGTCGCTCTCCTGGTGGTACTGGCGACGCTCAGAATGGCCCACTAAGCAGTAGCGGACTCCAAAATCTTTGAGCATCGCCGCCGAGTTTTCCCCGGTAAAAGCGCCGCTTTCGTGTGCCGACACGTCTTGGGCTCCCAGCCCCAGGGCACTGCCTTGGGAGAGTGACTGCAGCTGCGCCAGGTAAGGAGCAGGAACGCACACCGCCACATCGCAGCCCCAGGCCTGATCGCCGTCAGCCAGCAAAGCCTGCACCAGCGCCGCATTGGCCGCCAGCGAGCCGTTCATCTTCCAGTTACCGGCGACCAGCTTTTTCATACGCTGATCCACTGCAACACAATTTTGCCGATGTGTTGGCTCGCTTCCATCTCGGCATGCGCTTGCGCAGCCTGCGAAGCCGGATAAGCCGCATGCAGCACCGACTTGATCGCGCCGCTTTCCAGCAAAGGCCAGATATGGCGCTGCAATGACTGGGCGATAGCGGCCTTGAAAGCCACGGGCCGGATGCGCAAGGTAGAGCCGGTAATCGTCAGGCGTTTGCGCAAAACCAGGCCGGCATTGAACTCTGCCTTCACCCCGCCCTGCACCGCGATAAAGACCAGGCGACCATCCTCTGCCAGGCAATTGACTTCCTTGGCCACATAAGCACCGGCCACCATATCGAGCACCACATCCACACCGCGTTTGTTGGTGATACGGGCTACTTCAGCCTCAAAGTCTTGGGTTTTGTAATTGATGGCATGGTCAGCGCCCAAGGCCAAGCAGGCTTTGCATTTTTCGTCGTTACCAGCGGTGACGATGACGGTAGCGCCCATGGCTTTGGCCATTTGGATGGCCGTGACACCGATGCCGCTGGAGCCGCCTTGGATCAGCAAGGTTTCACCGGCCTGCAAGCGGCCCCGGTCAAACACATTGCTCCACACGGTAAAAAAGGTTTCTGGCAGGCCAGCCGCATCGGTATCGCTCCAGCCCTTGGGCACGGGCAGGCATTGACCCACCGGCGCGACGCACCACTGCGCATAGCCGCCACCAACTACCAGAGCGCACACACGGTCGCCCACCTTGAGGCCCGCCGCCGCCATGGCTTGCGCGTCGCCAGACTCAATGACGCCGGCCACTTCCAGCCCCGGAATATCCGAAGCGCCGGGGGGCGCGGGGTAGTGGCCCAGGCGCTGCAGCACATCCGGTCGGTTGATGCCACTGGCCGCAACCCGGATAAGCACCTCGCCGCTGGCCGCCAGGGGCGCGGCCCGTTCGGCCAGACGCAGCACCTCTGGCGCACCGAAACTGGAAATCTCAATGACTTGCATAGGCTAAAGACCCTTGGCCGCTGGTAATTCAAAAGGCCAGACGCTTTGTGGCGCCCGGCACCTCTTCGATCAAGACTGATCGTTGTGTACAGGACGATCGAGCAAGGCTTTCATCGACAACTTGACACGGCCTTTTTCGTCCGTCTCGAGCACTTTGACGCGCACGATCTGGCCTTCGGACAGGTAGTCGGTGACTTTTTCCACACGCTCATGCGCGATCTGGCTGATGTGCAGCAAGCCGTCTTTGCCGGGCAGCAGGTTGACCAATGCGCCGAAATCCAAAATCTTGGTGATCGGGCCTTCATAGACCTTGCCGATTTCGACTTCGGCGGTGATCTCTTCGATGCGGCGCTTGGCTTCTTCTGCCTTGGCCGGGTCGCTGGAGGCGATGGTGATAGTGCCGTCTTCCTCAATATTGATCTGGGTGCCGGTTTCTTCGGTCAGCGCGCGGATAACGGCGCCGCCTTTGCCGATCACGTCACGGATCTTCTCGGGGTTGATCTTCATGGT
>JBBAPY010000133.1:0-8493 GCA_040400635.1 Rhodoferax sp. | reverse complement strand
CATGCAGGCCGATGGCAGCCTGAACAAACTGCCCGCGCCCTGCGTGGATACCGGCATGGGCCTGGAGCGCCTGGCTGCCATCTTGCAACACGTGCACAGCAACTACCAGATTGATATTTTTGACCAACTGATCCAAGCCGCTGCCCGAGAAACCGGCTGCGCCGATGTGCAAAACAATTCACTCAAGGTGATTGCCGACCACATTCGCGCCACCGCATTTTTGGTCAGCGACGGCGTGCTGCCCAGCAATGAAGGGCGAGGCTATGTGCAACGCCGCATCGTGCGCCGCGCCATCCGCCACGGCTACAAACTGGGCCAGAAAACCCCGTTTTTCCACAAACTCGTAGCCGACCTGGTGCGCCTGATGGGCGATGCCTACCCCAAAATCCGGGCTGACGAGAAGCGTATTACCGAAGCGCTGCGGCTGGAGGAAGAGCGCTTTTACGAGACCTTGGAAACTGGGATGCAAATTCTGGATACGGCCTTGGCCGGCGGTGTCAAAGTCTTGCCCGGTGATGTGGCGTTTAAATTGCACGACACCTATGGCTTTCCTTTGGACTTGTCTGCCGATGTATGCCGCGAACGTGGATTGGAAGTGGACACCCAAGGTTTTAGCGCCGCCATGGAGCGCCAAAAATCCCAGGCCCGTGCGGCTGGCAAGTTCAAGCAAGACCGGGGGCTGGACTACGCCGGTGCGGGCAATGAATTTGTGGGCTACGACCATTTAAGCCAAAGCAGTACCGTGCTGGCCCTGTACTTGGCCGGCGCGGAAGTGAACGAGCTAGCCGCCGGCCAAAGCGGCGTGGTGGTGCTGGCATCGACGCCGTTTTATGCTGAGAGCGGCGGACAGGTGGGCGACGAGGGCACGATCAGCAGCGCCACTTGCGTGTTTGCCGTGGCTGATACGCAAAAGATCAAGGCCGATGTGTTCGGCCACCATGGCAGCGTGTCGCACGGCAGCCTGAAAGTGGGTGATGCGGTGCAGACCCAGGTCAATGCCGCAGTGCGTGCAGCGGCCATGCGCAACCACAGCGCCACGCACTTGATGCACGAAGCATTGCGCGAAGTGCTGGGCGAGCATGTGCAGCAAAAAGGCTCTTTGGTCAATGCCGAGCGCACGCGTTTTGACTTTGCCCACAACGCCCCCGTTACGGACTTGCAAATCCGCGCCATCGAAACCAAGGTTAATGCCCAGATCCTGGCCAACAGCGCCACCAAGGCCGAGTTGATGGACATCGAATCGGCCAAGAAAACCGGCGCACAAATGTTGTTTGGCGAGAAGTACGGCGAGATCGTGCGCGTACTCGATATTGGCAGCACGCGCGAACTCTGCGGTGGTACACATGTGGGCCGTACGGGTGACATTGGCGTATTCAAAATTGTGTCCGAAGGCGGCATTGCCTCGGGCGTGCGACGCATCGAGGCGGTGACGGGTGAGGGCGCCTTGGCCTATTTGCAAGACCTCGAAGACACCGTGGCCCAGGCCGCACAGGCGCTCAAAACCCCGGTGGCCGAACTGGGCTTGCGCATCGCCAGCACCGTGGACCACACCAAGGCTTTGGAAAAAGAGATTTCTGCGCTCAAGGCCAAGCTGGCCGGTTTCCAAGGCGAGGCTTTGATCACCCAGGTGCAAGACATCCAAGGCGTGCCATTTTTGGCGGCACGCATGGAAGGCGCCGATGCAGCGGCCCTGCGCAACACCTTGCAAAAGCTGCGTGACAAACTGCCCCGAGCCATCATCGTGCTCGGCGCGGTGGAGGGTGACAAGGTGCAATTGGTTGCCGGTGTGGGCGCGGACATGACGGCCAAGGTCAAGGCTGGCGAATTGGTTAATTACCTGGCTGGCCAAGTGGGTGGCAAAGGCGGCGGCAAGCCCGATATGGCCATGGCCGGTGGCACCGACCCATCCAAGCTAGACAGCGCCATCGCCAGTGCCAAGGCTTGGGTCAGCGAGAGGCTGTAAGCCATGCAGCGGCGGCGCTTGCTGTCGGCTGGCGCTGCGGTTTGCATCTGGCCTGCATCCTCGCCGCTGCGCGCCGAAACCGGCTTTGACGTGCAGCCCTGGCCTGCCCATAAGCGGGCGCCCCAACAACTGAGTCCGCATGAACCCGACCTGAGCTGGGCCTTGGCTGACCTGCGCGGCCGTGCGGTTTTGATTAATTTTTGGGCCAGTTGGTGCGAACCCTGCCGCCAGGAAATGCCATCGCTACAGCGACTGGCCAATATTCGCGCGGCAGAGGTCAAAGTGCTCACGGTCAATTTCAAAGACGCGTCTGGTAGCGCGGCACTTTTCATGTCTCAGACTGGCTTGCAATTGCCGGTCATGCCCGACAGCGACGGAGCGATTGCACGCCAATGGGGGGTGCGGATATTTCCTTCCACCGTGTTGGTGGATTCCGAGGGTGTTGTGCGAAGCACCGTGCGCGGTGCCATCGATTGGACCGGGCCTGCGGCCCAGCGACTGATTCAGCCCTTGCTCAGGCGCGTGCCAGCAGGCGCTGCGTCAGGGCTTGCACCGTAGCGTCGGGGAGCGGCCTGCTTGGGCTGTCGAGTTGGGATTGCAGCAGGCGGCGCAAGGTTTCCAGGTGCGGCGTCAGCGTCCCGAAAAACCGGGCCTGGCCCTCGCTGGCAATCAGCAGGGTGGGGAAGTCTTCCACATCAATCGGGTCCACCAGATCGGCCTCGTCTTCTACATCCACCCAGGCAAAGCGCGCAGCGCCGAACTCGGCTTGGAGTTGTTCAAATAGCGGTCGGTAGTCGCGGCAAGTGCCGCACCACTGGGCGCACAAACAGGCGATCAGCAGGCTTGGTGCTTGGGAACTCGGGCTGGACATGGGCCCTATCATGGCAGAAAACCAGGCTGCGTTTGGGCGCGTGCGCTGAGGTTTTACACTAGGGGGTTTACCCGCACGCGGGTTTCATCCTTCTACAGCCAAAGCACACAGCCCCATGAGCGCATTTCTTGAAGAAAAGGTCCTGAGCGTCCACCACTGGACGGACCGCCTTTTCAGCTTCACCACCACCCGCGACGAGGCCCTGCGCTTCTCCAACGGCCACTTCACCATGATCGGCCTGCGCGGCGAAGGTGGCAAACCGCTGCTGCGCGCCTACAGCATCGTGAGCGCTAATTACGAAGACCATCTAGAGTTTTTGAGCATCAAGGTGCAGGACGGGCCGCTGACTTCCAAGCTGCAACACATCCAGGTGGGCGACACGATTGTGGTGGGCAAAAAGCCCACCGGTACTTTGTTGATCGACTATTTGCTGCCCGGCAAAAACCTGTATTTATTTGGCACAGGTACTGGCGTTGCGCCCTACCTGAGCATCGTGCGCGATCCGGCCACCTACGAGCGCTTTGAAAAAGTGATTTTGGTCCATGGCGTGCGCGAGGTAGCCGAGCTGGCCTACCACGACTACCTCAGCCATGAGTTGCCAGCGCATGAATTTTTGGGCGAAATGGTCAGTGCGCAATTGCTCTATTACCCCACGGTGACGCGCGAGCCCTTTCGCAACCAGGGCCGCATTACCGACTTGCTGGAAAGCGGCAAGATGCAAACCGATTTGGGCATGCCCCAATTTGACCCAGCCACCGACCGCGTCATGCTCTGCGGCAGCCCCGAAATGCTGCGTCAGCTCAAGCACATGCTAGAGGCGCGTGGCTTTGTCGAAGGCAATACCACCAAGCCCGGCGACTTTGTGGTCGAGCGCGCTTTCGTAGAACAATAGTTGAACCATAAACCGCGCACTGCGCTCTGTTGGAAGCCCCATGAATAAATATGATGTTTACGCCATCGGCAATGCCTTGGTCGATTCCGAGTACCAGGTCAGCGAAGCCTTGTTGCAGCAGTCTGGCGTAGAAAAGCGCCATATGACTTTGATCGACGCGCCGCGCCGCGCAGAATTGTTGCAGCATATGCACGGCGTGGCATCGCACCGCACCGGCGGCGGCTCGGCGGGTAACACCATTGTGGCGGTGGCGCAATTTGGCGGCAAAGCCTTTTATTCTTGCCGTGTGGCCGAAGACGAATTGGGCGCGTTTTATACCCAAGACTTGGCGCACCACGGCGTGGCCACCAACCTCAGCCACACCCGCGCGCCGCATGGCCAAACCGGCATCTGCATGGTCATGGTCACACCCGATGCCGAGCGCAGCATGAGCACTTTCTTAGGCGCCACCGCAGACCTGGACCACACCGCGCTGCACCCCCAAGATATCGAACGCTCACGCGTCTATTACATGGAGGGCTATTTGGCCGCATCGCCCACGGGTGTAGACGCCGCTTTGCAAGGCCGCGCTATTGCCCATCGCGCAGGCGTGGCGCTGGCGCTGACGCTGAGCGACATGAGCATGATTAACTTCTGCCGCCCCGGCTTGGAGGCCATGGTCGGCAACACCGATGAACAAGGGCGTTTGGAGTATTTGTTTTGCAATGAAGAGGAAGCGCAGGTTTGGTGCGGCTCCCAAGACCTGGACGCCGTGTGCGCCCAAGTTAGCCAATTGGCCCGCATGGTTTGCCTAACCCGCAGCGCCAAAGGCTGCATCGTGCTCGAAGGCGGGCAGCGTACCGAAGTGCCCGCCGTGCCCGTGAAGGCCCTGGACAGCAATGGCGCGGGCGATATGTTTGCCGGCGCATTCCTCTACGCTGTCACGCAAGGCTATAGCCACGTCCAGGCCGCGGCCTTGGGCAACCGCGCCGCTGCGCGGGTGGTGGGGCAATACGGCAATCGCCTGAGCAACGAAGCGGTGGCGGAAGTGATGGCAGGGTTTAAGCAGGGATTGCTTGCGTAGCAGTGACTTAAATGTTCCTGCCGATGACTGCGTGGGCTTTGTTTTAATTGCGCGGGACAGTGCTATTCCTTAAGAGAGCTTACATAGCGCAGTTCTGTGAGTTGAATCCCCGCCAGTCCCATTGATTTTGATGAATTGATGCCTAGTTTGAATCCGACCGTTTCGTAAAAACGGATAGCGCGGACGTTTTCCGACAAAACCCAAAGGCTACAGCTTGAAAATCCCTGGCTGCTTAGGAAGTCTTTCGCCTTTAGCCAGAGTTGCAAGCCGATCCCCTTTGACCAGCAGGGCGGTGCAACATAAAGCGCCCAAATTTCTGCATCCGTTGCGCCTAAATCATCGTCACGTGATTTGCCGAAGCTGATCCAACCTTGGATTACACCGTCGGCCTTTGCTAGCCATAGTTCAGACTTGCCTTCGGCAATGGACTGCGTCCAAAAAGTTTGTCGTTTTTCAACGGATAGCGCTGCCAGATATTCTGCGGGAAGAATGGTTCGATATGCCTCACGCCATGAATCCACGTGGATTTTCGCGATGGCATAGGCGTCCTCAGGTGACGCTCGGAAAATGTTCATAAACTTCCTCATTTCCATTTGATCTGAAGGACTTTAAAAGTCAAGCTGCGAAATAGTTGGGCATTATCAAATAGTTTCCATGACTTGCTTAGCAGCCCTAAGACCAGACAAATAAGCACCGTGCACGCTGGCGCGGTATTCGAAGTTCGTGTGCTCGCCCGCAAAAAATAACTTACCGCCGATAGGCTCGGCCAGCGCCCCGTAATGCTTGGCTGTTGAACCCACTAGGGGAATCGCAAATGGACCTAAGCTGTGCGGGTCGGTTGACCAGTCGGTCAAATACAAATCATTCGGTTCGGGAATATCGGCCCCGTAAATGCGCCGTAATCGCAACAATAAGTCATAGCTCAAACGTCCCTCGCCATTTAATATTTCTTTGCGCGCGTCACCTAAGACCATGCCGACAAGTATCGATTTATCGGTAGTACGCTTGAGGTTGAGGAACATTTCTGTTTGCCCCCATCCTGCGCGCCGAAAGCCTATGAATTGCTGGCCAGCATCCCAGAATGGCTTGTCAAACTGCAAAACAATTTTGTCCGCCTGGCCAGAGCCTATCGCCTGAATGGCTTGCTGTTTCCAGTCGGGCAGCGCGGGCGCAAAAATTACTTTGTTCTGGCGTAGCACGCCGTGGGGCACGGTGACGACCACACGGTCTGCCCAATAAACGTCTTTTTGCGTTTGAACTTTAATTTCAGCACCAGTTGCGTCGATCGATTCAACGCTTGTATCCAGGACCAGCTCCATGCCGTTTGCTAGCCGAGAGAAAATTTCGTCATAGCCATTAGGCAGCATGAGATCGATACCAAGGTAGGTCTTAGTTATTGCCCAATGCTTTGACGAAAGGCTTTGCAGCGGACCATAAAACTGGTGTAAGCCCAACCAAAATCCCAGCAATTCCTGTGCTTCAAAGTCCGGACGCACCGCTTTGAACGCCTGGTGCAAGGAAAGGTCATTGGCTTGTGTGCCCGCATAAAGGCGAGACGCTTCCAGTAGTGCGGTAAATGCGCCAAGCGATTCAATGACACGAAGGCTCCCGACGGCGCTGCCTTGTCGGTCAAAAAACTGGAAAAGATCGCGCCGGGTGGGCGTTGAGTAAAGCCCCCATTGCCGCGCAAGCGCGGTCAGCGGGTTGCCGTCCTGCCCGTGAATTTCACCGGCACCCAACTCCACCGCTGCGCCGAAGCGCCTATCGGTCCATACCCGTCCACCAATACGGTCGCGCGCTTCCAAGACTACTACCGCGCAACCATCGGTTTTTAATGCCTTTGCAGCAGCCAGACCGGCTGCACCGGCACCGATCACGACCACGCGCGGGCGATGAGCAGGGTTTGCTTTGTCGGTGGTTGTGGCTTGCGCCGCCCAATCAAGCAGGGGCGAGTACGCAGCCAGAGCCGCAAATTTGACGTACCTGCGCACGCTGCTCCGTTTCAATAGATCCATATATTTCTGAAATAAATATCAAAAATAAATACTAACAGAGCAAAACGCAGCACCGTCGAATTGCCGATTGATGGGTTCGAAAACGTGAGCGCTGTTTTCAGCCATTCCTGACCGTCTAGGTCAAAACAAACAGAAGCGGCGGCGCCGTGCCTTGCGACCAGGCCAAAGCACGCCAAACCGGCAGCCTGCCGCTGCCAAGTGGCCATCTGGCACCGTGGCTGCAACAAGCTGCGGGCTTGGAGTCCGGTGTTTTGCGTCAGACAATAAGCGTCATTCCAGCATGTTTGGACGCATGGATGTCAAAAGTCAAGACCTGGCTGCACCCAGCGCCGGAGGCGGCACGCTCAATCAGGCAGTCTGCAAAGTCTGCTTTCCCATCGCCAAATAGGCGCAAGGCGCGCATGACCTGGTCCGCCCGTTCTACCACCAATTGCTTGGTACGCAACACCGCCTCCAAGGCCTGCGCTGCTTGAGCGGGCCTTAGATCGTAGCTCGCAGTCAACACCCAATAAAGTTCCACAATCGACACCGTGGTGATGTAGCCAGGGTTCTCGGTGTCCAGGGATTCGATCAGCCGAGTGGCCTTGGGCGACTGCTTGGCATCGTCCTGCATGATGTAGCGCACCAGCACATTGGTATCTAGGCCAATCATCGCGCCGCTGCCCCGCGCCCTGCAATGGCAGCGTTCATCGCTTCAATGGAAATGGCCTTCTTTGCAGGCCCAAACATGCCTTTGAGTTCGGTCACCTCCTGCGTCGCGGCAACAAACTCGTAGCGCCCTGGCGCGATCAAAACGAACTCCACCCTGTCTCCGGTATCGACGTTGAGGTCCTTGCGAACCTCTGCGGGAATGGTGATCTGGCCTTTGGTCGTAAGTGTGGCTGTTGACATGAAATACCTCTTCTTAATTTTCCTTACTTTAATGTAAGGAGGTATTCCCGTCAAGGCCACATTGACGACAGGACTCGCTTGACAGGTTCTGTGATGCGGAACAAAATAGTTGCATGATCCACTCGTTCAACGACAAAGATACCGAGGCGCTGTTCCACAGTGTGCTGGTACCCAGGTTCAAGAATGTGGAACGGGTGGCGCGGCGAAAACTTTTGCAATTGCATGCTGCCAGCGAATTGGCAACTTTGAGAATTCCTCCGGGCAATCAACTGGAGCTACTCAGAGGCGACCGGCGGGGGCAGCACAGCATCCGAATCAACGCGCAATGGCGCCTATGTTTTGTGTGGCGCGAAGACGGCGCCTACCAAGTCGAAATTGTGGACTACCACTGAGAGGTCACTATGGCAGAACGCTTAGAAGAAATACACCCTGGCGAAATATTGCTGGAAGACTTTATGAAGCCCATGGGCATCTCCGCGCGTCAGCTGGCAGCGGACATCGATGTCTCGCCTAGCAGAATCAGCGAGGTGGTGAACGGTCAGCGCCCCATCACCGCCGATACGGCCCTGCGCTTGGGCTTGTTCTTTAGCATGGAGCCGCGCTTTTGGCTGAATTTGCAGACTGAATACGATATGCGTATTGCCGCGCGCACGGGCTTCGACAAAATCGCCGCCCGCATCCGCGTTTTTCAACAACCGGTGCAAGCCTGACAAAAAGCTTTTTAACTGCGGCGCTTGGCGGGCTTGAACAAATTCGTCGCCGCTTCCCGCGCTACCGCTTTGTCTTCTGCGCCCGCAA
>JBBAPY010000132.1:0-8552 GCA_040400635.1 Rhodoferax sp. | reverse complement strand
CGTTTCGTGCACCTACGCTTTATCAGCTTTTTAGCGAGTACGGCGTGTCAACTTTGCAGCCAGAAACCAGCCGGAATCTTGAGCTCGGCCTGCGTTATGCCCAGGGCACCAGTATATTCAGTTTAGTGGCCTACCGCAATCTGGTCAGTAACCTGATCAGCTTTGGAACGGCAGGACCTTGTGCTTCAAGTCTCGGTTGCTACACCAACACGGCTCAAGCCGAGTACACGGGTTTAACGTTCTCAGGCCGCCAACAACTTGGCACGGTAAATCTTCATGGTTCGCTAGATCTGCAAGACCCCCGTAATCTAGCAAATGGTAATTTATTGGCACGCCGTGCGCGCCAGTACGGCACGTTTGGTGCCGACACCCGTGTTGCCGCTTGGACCGTGGGTACCGAAGCCCAGTTCAGTGGTTATCGCTATGACAATGCCGCCAACACAACGCGCTTGGGCGGCTACAGCTTGATCAACCTGTACGCCAGCACTCCCATTAGCAAAGACTGGACGCTTCTTGCGCGTGTCAACAATCTTACGGACAAGAACTACCAGTTGGCTAATACCTACACGACTCCTGGGCGTACTTTTTACACGGGGGTGCGGTGGGCACCGCAGTGAAGATGACCGCGACTCTAAATGTCTGACATGACAGGTTGCCCCGCCATCCTCGTCGCTGCCCCGGCCTCCGGCCAGGGAAAGACGACGGTCGTGTCGGCCTTGGCGCGATTGCATGCGCGCCAGGGGCGCAAGGTGCGGGTGTTCAAGTGCGGGCCTGATTTTCTGGACCCTTACTGGCATTCGCTGGCCAGCGGCCAGCCGGTCTACCAACTCGATTTGTGGATGACTGGTGCCGAGGACTGCCGCGCACGCTTGGCACAGGCTGCGTCGGAGTCAGACCTGATCATCGTCGAAGGCGTCATGGGGTTGTTTGACGGCGAACCCAGCGCGGCTGATCTGGCCGAGCGCTTTGGCCTGCATGTGCTGGCGGTCATTGATGCAGGCGCCATGGCCGGCACCTTTGGCGCGCTCGCATGGGGATTGAAACACTATCGCCCGGCCATGCCCTGGGCCGGTGTATTGGCCAACCGCGTGGCCAGCGAAGGCCATGCCGCGATGCTGAAAAACAGTGTGCGTGCACCGGCCGACTGGCTGGGTGCTTTGATGCGCAATGACACCTTTACTTTGCCAGAGCGTCACCTGGGCTTGACGGTGCCCGGTGAAGTAGGCGATGCCATGGCGCGCTTGGACGCCGCTGCTGACGCGCTGGCAGCGACTCCTTTGGGACGCATGCTGCCGCAAGACATGGCGCACTGGGCTTTGCGCTTGCCCGCCGGGCCGAAGCCTGCCTCAAGCCCAGGCAAACTTTTGCAAGGCCGCACAATTGCCGTGGCGCGCGACGCCGCGTTTTGTTTTATTTACCGGGCAAATCTAGATTGCTTGCAGGAGTTGGGCGCAGAACTGGTGTTCTTCTCGCCCTTGCAAGACAGCGCTTTGCCGGCCTGTGATGCTGTGTGGCTGCCCGGCGGTTACCCGGAGTTGCATGCGAACGTGCTGGGTGCCAACCATGCTCTGCGCGCTAGCCTGGCGCAACATATTGCCCATAACAAACCTGTCTGGGCCGAATGTGGCGGCATGATGGTTTTATTTGAAACGCTGATCGATGCCGACGGCCAAAGCCACGCGCAATGGGGATTGTTGCCAGGCACAGTGCGCATGCAAAAACGCCTGGCCGCCTTAGGCCCGCATCAATTGCTTACGCCCGCCGGACTTTTGCGCGGCCATACTTTTCATTACTCCACCTGCGACAGCACTGCGGCGGTGCGCCAGCGGACCGCACGTCCCGGCTATGAGCCCAAGCCCGACGCGGGCGAAGCCTTGTATTACCGTGGCTCGGTACATGCCAGTTATTTCCATGCTTGGTTTCCCTCCAACCCGGTAGCTAGCGCAGCGCTCTTTATCGGCCAAGGAGCCTAGAGCTATGACAACTGGTTTTGACTTCCCTATTGGTCCGCAGCGCATTATTTGTATGACCGAAGAGACCACCGAGTGGTTGTACCTGCTCGGTCAGGAACATCGCATTGTGGGCATTTCCGGCTACACCGTGCGACCCGCGCGTGCACGGCAAGAGAAGCCTCGCATCAGCGCGTTTACCAGCGCGAAGATTGACAAAATACTGGCCTTGCAGCCCGATTGCGTGTTGGGTTTTTCGGACTTACAGGCCGATATCGCATCGACCCTGATCCGCCAGGGCGTGCAAGTGACGATTTTTAACCAGCGTAGCGTGGCCGAGATTTTGTCCATGCTTTACCAGGTGGATGCCATGGTCGGCCAAGCGCAGCAGGCCATGGAGCGCATCGCCGCCATGCAGGCGCAGATGCAGGCAGTGGCTCTTGCCGCTGCAGCCTTGCCACGCAGACCGCGTGTGTATTTTGAAGAATGGGACGAGCCGCCTATCAGCGCCATCCGCTGGGTTTCCGAACTCATGGGGATTGCCGGTGGCGATGATTGTTTCCCCGAGTTGGCGCAGCAGTCCCTGGGTAAAAACCGCATCATTACCGATAGCAGTGAGATCGTACGGCGCGACCCTGACATCATCATTGGCTCCTGGTGCGGGAAAAAATTTCGCCCCGAAAAAGTCACGGCGCGTGATGGTTGGCAAAACGTCAAAGCGGTACAACATCAGCAGTTGTTTGAAATCAAGTCGCCCGACATATTGCAACCCGGCCCGGCATCGCTGACCGATGGTTTGGCGCATTTGCATCGCATCATCATGGACTGGGCGCGTGTGTATGCATAAAGCACTGACTATCGCGCGCAGCGAATTCATCCTCGGCGGTCAAAAGAGCGGTAAGTCGCTGCACGCCGAATTACTCGCGCAGCAGTGGCTTGGCCTGTCAACAGACCATAGCGCCGTATTGATCGCCACCGCCCAACCCTGGGACGAGGAAATGCGCGCGCGCATCGGCCGCCATCAGGCCGACCGCGCGCAGCGTGTGCCGGGCATGCAAACCATTGAAGAGCCCCTAGCCTTGGCGCAGGCCCTTGCCGTGCACAGTCGTCCCGATGTGCTGCTGCTGGTCGATTGCCTGACCTTGTGGCTGACCAACGGCATGATGCCCATGCACCCGCAAGCAGGTGCGCAATTTGATGTCGAAAGCCAAGTATCTGCCTTGACAGAGTCGATTGCAATCGCTCCCGGCCCGGTGGTTTTGGTGGGCAATGAAATTGGTATGGGCGTGATTCCAATGGGCGCTGAAGTACGCGCTTTTGTGGATGCACTGGGCCGGCTCAACCAGCGCGTGGCCCAGGCGTGTGCGCGTGTCACCTTGATGGCGGCCGGCTTGCCCCTGACTTTGAAAGCCGCCCCATGAAACGCTATTACTTTTCTTTGCTGCTCGTCCTGTTGCAATCGTTTGCAGCGCAAGCGGTGGAAGTCGTGGACGACCGCGGTTTTCGCACCACCTTGCCGCATCCGCCGCAACGCATCGTCAGCCTGTTGCCGTCTTTAACCGAAACGATTTGCGAACTTGGCTATTGCCAGCGCTTGGTGGGCGTGGATCGCTATTCCAACTTTCCTTTAAGTCTGCAAAGCCTGCCCCAACTCGGCGGCGGGCTGGACCCGAATATTGAAGCGATTGTGGCGCTCAAGCCCGACGTGGTGGTCATGGCAGCTTCATCACGCGCCAGCGAGCGCTTGCGCGCGCTCGGTTTGAATGTGGTCGCGCTGGAGCCCAAAACCCATGCCGATGTGCAACGCGTCTTGCGCAAACTTGGTCAGTTGCTGGAAGCCCCCGATGTCGATAAAATCTGGCGCACCATCGATGCCGGCGTATCAGCCGCCGCCCAATCTCTACCGCCTTCGGCACGCGGCACGCGGGTGTATTTCGAAGTCAATCCTGGCCCTTATGGCGCGGGGGAGAACTCTTTCATCGGCGAGACCCTGACCCGCCTGGGTGCCAAAAACATCATTCCCGCCAAGCTCGGCCCCTTCCCCAAGCTCAACCCCGAATTCATTGTGCGCGCCAACCCGGACCTCCTCATGGTCGGTGACAGTAGCGCCGAGGCCATGCTGCAGCGCCCGGGCTGGCCTTCCATGCGCGCCGTACGTGAACAACGCGTGTGCGCGTTTTCACCCGCGCAGTCCAATGTGCTGGTGCGCCCCGGCCCGCGCATGGCCGAGGCGGCGCGCTTGATGGCCGCGTGCCTCAGCGAAAAGTCGCCGGGCTCGGGCCCGCGCAAGGTGCAGTGATGAACGTAGCCGCGCTGCGTCTGACTGTGGTCTTGCTGCTGCTGAGCGCAGCGCTGATGCTGCTTGGCGTGTGCGTGGGCAGTGCCGGATTTGAGGATTTGCTCCGGCCTTTGTTGCATCCGCAAATTGATCCGGATCAAAGCGCACTGGCCGAGCAAATCGTCTTGGACATCCGCTTGCCCCGTACCATCGGCGCATGGACTGCTGGGGCTTTGCTGGGCTTGGCCGGTGCGGTGGCGCAAGGCTTGTTTCGTAACCCGCTGGCTGATCCGTATTTGCTGGGCAGCGCCTCGGGCGCAGCGCTGGCCGTAGCTCTTGCACTGCTGGCCATGGGCGGCGCTACGGGCATGTTGGGTGGCACCATGATGAGCGCCGGCGCCACCTTCAGCGTCTACTCGGGCAGCCTGCTGGTACGGCTGGGATTGACTGGCGCAGCGTTTGTGGGTGCGATGCTGGCGGTGCTGCTCACGCTGATCTTGTCACGTGGTGTGCAACACACTTTGCGCTTGTTGCTCGCGGGCGTGGTGGTCGGCGTGGTGCTGGGGGCTGCTACCCAGTTGGTCTTGTTGTTCTCACCCGAGTCCTTGCAGGCCATGCAATCGTTTATGTTGGGCTCCACTGCCTTTGCCGGGTGGGCTGCATGCGGTCTGATGGGCGTAGTCTGGTTGCTGGGCGTCGCCATTGCATGCGCGCTCGGGCGGGTCCTGGACGGGCTCAGTTTGGGTGAGACTACGGCGCGCAGTCTGGGCCTGCCGGTCGCCTCAATTCGCATGGTGCTGATCGTCGTGCTGGCTATTGCCACCGGAACTGCGGTTGCGCAAACCGGCTTGATTGCTTTTGTCGGCCTAGCCGCACCGCATTTGGTGCGCTCGGTCTTGAGCACTGGTTACCGCTGGTTGATTGTACTGGCCAGTTTGATGGGCGCGGTCTTACTCATGGCTGCCGACGTGCTGGCGCGCTGGCTGATTGCGCCCCAGGAGTTACCCGTGGGCGTGGTAACGGCTGTGCTCGGTGGTGCGTATTTGCTCTGGTTGATGCACCGCAATACGGTGGCACAAGGGGCCGCTTGATATGCCAGGTTCAACTACTGCAAGCGTGCTCAAGGCGCAGCAATTAAAGGTCAGCCTGGCGGGCAGGCCGGTGCTGCATGGCCTGGACTTGGCTATTGCGGCCGGTCAGTGGACCAGCATCGTCGGCCCTAATGGCGCGGGCAAGTCCACCCTGCTTAAAGCACTGGCCGGCTTATTGCCGATTGCTGGCCGTGTTGAGTTGCTAGGCCAGCCCTTGCACAGCCTGCCGGCGCGCACCCGGGCATTGCAAATGGCCTGGTTGGGGCAAAACGAAAGCACGGGCGATGACCTCAAAGTTTGGGACGTCGCCATGCTGGGCCGCCTGCCGCACCAGTCTTGGTTAGGCGCCTCCAGCCCTGAAGACCATGTGGCAGTTGAGCAGGCCTTGCGCGCCACCCATGCCTTGGAGTGGCGCGAGCGTGCGCTGGGCCAGCTCTCGGCAGGTGAGCGTCAGCGTGTGCTTTTGGCGCGGGCGCTAGCGGTGCAAGCGCAGGTATTGCTGATGGACGAACCGCTGGCGAATCTGGACCCGCCGCACCAAGCCGATTGGTTGCAACTGGTGAGGGCCCTGATCGCCCAGGGTTGCACGGTGGTGAGCGTCTTGCACGAGATTTCAATGGCCTTGCATGCCGACACCATAGTGGTGATGGCGCAAGGCCGTATGACCCACCACGGCCCCTGCGCTGATGCGCAAACCCACCGCGCCGTGGAGCAGGTGTTCGACCATCGATTGACCATCCATGCCTTGGCTGGCCAATGGGTGGCGATCCCCTCCAATACCTGATACCTATTTTTAACAAGGTCTACGCCCATGCAAATAGAAACGCCCCCCACCGAAAAGCCTTATGAAAAATCCGAAGGCGAGCGGCGCGGACTCATCATTGTCAACACCGGAGACGGCAAGGGCAAAAGCACCTCGGCTTTCGGCCTGGCCTTGCGTGCCCACGGACGCGCCAAGACGGTGAAGATTTTTCAGTTCATGAAAGTGCCTTCGGCGCGCTTTGGTGAACACCGCATGTTTGAACAACTGGGCATTCCCATCGAAGGCCTGGGCGACGGCTTTAGCTGGAAAAGCCAAGACCTGGAACACAGCGCGCAATTGGCACGCGATGGCTGGCAAAAAGCCAAGGCGGCCATCCAAAGCGGTGAGTTCTTCATGGTCACGTTGGACGAAATCACCTACCCCTTGATTTACGGCTGGATGCCGCTGGACGATGTGCTGGACACCTTACGCACTCGTCCCAGCCATGTGCACGTGGTGTTGACCGGACGCCGCTGCCCCCCGGAAATCATAGCCCTGGCAGACACCGTGACCGAGATGACCATGGTCAAGCATGCATTCCAAGCGGGCATCCCGGCGCAGCGCGGGATTGAGGATTGAATGCGCCCTATTCACCTTGCACCCTTTCCATGCACTGCAGCGTCCCAGCGCATGCACTTTCTCAGCAAAAAATTAGCTTATGACGATTGATTCACCCCCCAAACCCACCATCAGCCCCTACAAACACTATGTTCTTCTGTGCACCGGCCAACGCTGCGGGGAGGAGGGGTCAGGACAGGCCTTGTATGACAGCTTGTGGACCAAGCTCAAGGCCGCCGGCATCCACGAGGGGCCGGAGCGAACCAAATTCAACAGCGTCAACTGTTTTGGGGCTTGCAAAAGCGGCCCAGTGATGTGCGTGCAGCCACAGGGCATCTGGTACTACAACGTGACACCGGCCAATTTAGATCTCATCATTGCCGAGCATCTTGTGGGTGACCAAGCGGTGCAGGAGTTGGTTTTTCACCAGAGCCCTGAGGCTAGTGATTCCGCGCAGCGCGGCAGTGCTGGATGAGTCTGTGGGTTTGACCACATTCATTTCCACGCCCGATGCGGCCATGCTGTGTCTGCCTGTGCTGGCATTGCTGGCGGCGCTGGCGATAGACCATTTTCTCGGCGAGCCGCCGGTGCGCTTTCACCCGGTGGTGTGGATGGGCAATTACCTTACCTGGGCCGGCGAGCAGGTGCAATCCCTGAGCCGCCAGACTTTAGCCGCTGGTGGTGCGGCTATCGAAAACGAACCGGCCGACTTACCCGCATTCGCCCTCGGCGCACTGGCATGGTTATGGGGTATTTTGCTGGTGGGTGCTGCGGCGTATGCCATCGAACAAAGCGTGTTGGCATGGCTGGAGCCGTTAAGCTGGGCGGGCCTGCTGCTGGCTGCGCTGCTGCTGGGTCTGGTGCTCAAACCGGCATTGGCTTGGGCTATGTTGCGCACCGAGACGCAGGCCGTAGAACTTGCCCTCAGTGGCTTGCCCGATGGCTCACTGGCGCGGGGCCGGGAGCGATTGCGTTTTCTGGTCAGCCGGGATGTGACCGATTTAAGCGAGGTACAGGTAAGAGAAAGCGTCATTGAGTCGCTGGCGGAAAACCTGAACGACTCCGTGGTAGCACCGATATTTTGGTTTGTCGTACTGGGCCTTCCCGGTGCGCTGATGTACCGCTTTGCCAATACGGCCGATGCCATGTGGGGCTACCCTGGTATGTACCGTGGACGCAACTGGCAATGGGCCGGAAAGTGGGCAGCACGCGCAGACGATGTGCTCAGCTGGCTGCCGGCGCGTATCACCGCCTTGCTGCTGGCGCTGGCTGCGGCAGGTGTGTCCTTCGCGCAGTTGTACCGCGACGCGGCCCGTACACCGTCACCCAACAGCGGCTGGCCCATGGCTGCGATGGCGATGGCGCTGGGTTGCAGTCTGAGCAAGCCACAGGTCTATGTCCTGAATGCGCCAGGCCGCGAGCCCCAAGCGGCGGACACCGAGCGCGCCATCCGGCTGGCGGGCCGGGCGTTGCTGATGGGCGTGGCGGGCCTGGTGATGTTTACCTTGGTAGGCATGCTGAATGGCTTGCCATGACCATGCAAGGCGAAAAGGTCATGCGCGTGCACGGTGGTGCCGATGCCTTAGGTGTTGCACGCTTTGATTTCTCCACCAACAGCAACGCTTGCGGCCCCTGCCCGCAAAGCTTGCACGATGTGCAACAGGCCGACACTACGCACTACCCGGACCCGGATTACCGCGACTTGCGCCAGGCGCTGGCAGACTTTCATGCGGTGGATGTCCGGCGCATAGTGCTGGCGGGAAGTGCCAGCGAGTTCATCTTCCGTATCAGTGCGCTGGCGGCGCAAACGGCAAACGCCCAAGGCGAAATTGCCCAAGTCTGGCTGCCAGCTTGCGCGTATGGCGACTATGCCT
>JBBAPY010000131.1:0-8579 GCA_040400635.1 Rhodoferax sp. | reverse complement strand
GTGCATCTGGCCCACGACTGCCAGGTCGGCAACCACACCATATTTGCCAACAACTCTCAATTGGCCGGTCATGTGCAGGTGGGCGATTGGGTGATATTGGGCGGCTTTACCGTCGTACACCAGTTTGTCCGTATCGGTGCGCACAGCATGACAGCCATGTGTTCGCTGCTGTTTGCCGATCTGCCGCCCTTTGTGATGTGCCAAGGTCAGCCGGCGGCTGCGCGCTCCATGAATTACGAAGGCTTACGCAGGCGCGGTTTCTCGCCCGAACGCATTGCTGGCGTTAAAGCCATGCACAAAGCTTTGTACCGCCAGGACCTGAGCCTGGAGGCGGCGCAGGCGCAAATTGCAGCCATTAGCCAGGCACAAGTGCAATGCGAGCCTGACGTGCGCATGATGAGTGAATTCCTCCAAAAGACCAATGCCCAACGTGGCATCGTTCGCTGAACGTGAGCCGCCCCGGCACCGCGCTAAGTTCTCTGGCCATGGTGGCGGGAGAAATCTCTGGCGACCTGCTGGCGGCCCTGCTCATGAAGGCAGTGCATCAGCGCTGGGCCGGTGTGCCCGTATTTGGCATAGGCGGCCCGCGTATGGCCGAGCAAGGCTTTGAGGCCTGGTGGCCGCACCACAAACTGGCGGTGCACGGGCTAGGCTGGGATGTGCTCTTGCGCTACCGCGAGATTGTCGGCATCCGCAAACAGTTATTCAGGCGCTTAGTTGAAAATCCCCCTTCGCTTTTCATCGGCGTGGACGCGCCCGATTTCAATCTTGATTTAGAAGCGCAATTGCGCGCGCGCGGCGTAAAAACCGTGCACTTCGTCTGCCCCTCGGTTTGGGCCTGGCGCGCCGAACGCCTGCTCACCATGCGGCGCAGTGTGGACCATGTGCTGTGCCTGTTTCCCTTCGAGCCTGCCTTGCTGGCGCAGCATGGCATAGCCGCCACCTATGTGGGCCACCCGCTGGCGCAAGTGATCCCCATGCAAGTGGACCGCTCGGCCGCGCGCCAGCAGTTGGGCCTTGGGCTAGGGGACGACGTGCTGGCCTTGCTGCCGGGCAGCCGCCGCTCCGAAATCCGCTACCTGGCCCCGGTTTTTTTCCAGGCGGCGGCCCGCATTGCCAAGGTCAGGCCGCATGTCAAATTCCTGTTGCCTGCAGTTCCCGGGCTGGAGGCTGTGATTAGCCAGATCGCCCGTGACAGCGCCATGGCCGAGCGGGTGCAGATCGTGTCTGGCCAATCGCACACGGTCTTAGCCGCCTGCGATGCCACGTTAATTGCCAGCGGCACCGCCACTTTGGAGGCTGCTTTGTTCAAGCGTCCCATGGTGATTGCCTACCGGATGGGGGCTATGAGCTGGCATTGGATGCGGCGCAAGCGTTTGCAGCCCTGGGTTGGCTTGCCCAATATTTTGAGCGGGGAGTTTGTGGTCCCTGAGTTTTTGCAAGACCAGGCGACGCCTCAGGCGCTGGCTGACGCCTCCCTGCATTGGCTCGATTGCAAAGCTTCAGACCCCTCGGTATTGCGCCAACTTGAAACCCGTTTCGATACCCTGCACGAAAGCCTGCGGCGTGACACGGGAGCGCTGGCTGCCCAGGCCATCGACAATCTGCTCCATGCCTAAGCCAACCGGTCCTGTTCAAACCGCCCTCCGATGGGAGGCTGGCGGCCTAGTGGCTGGCGTGGACGAGGCTGGCCGGGGGCCTTTGGCCGGTCCGGTGATGGCCGCAGCTGTCATCCTAGACGATAAGCAGCCCATTCGCTATCTCGCAGATTCCAAAACGCTCACGGCCAAGCGGCGTGATTTTTTGTTTGACGAAATACGCGCCAAGGCGTTGTGCTTTTCGGTGGCGCAGGCCTCAGTGGAAGAAATCGACCAGCTCAATATCCTGCAAGCCACCTTGCTGGCCATGCGCCGCGCGGTGCAGGGCTTGCGCTTGCCGCCCAAGCTGGTGCTGGTCGATGGCAACCGGCTTCCGGTTTTGGATATGCGTGCCGAAGCCATAGTCAAAGGCGATAGCAAAGTGGCGGCGATATCGGCGGCCTCGATTCTGGCCAAGGTCAGCCGCGATCGCTGGTGCGCCCAGTACCACCAGGAATTTCCGCAATACGGGTTTGACGCACACAAGGGTTATCCGACAGCCGTACACCTAGCTGCTCTGCGCACCCACGGGCCCTGTCCGGAGCACCGCAAAACTTTCGGCCCGGTGGCCGCGCTCATGCTGTGACTGCGCCGCAGTTCATCAGCTCGCGCGATAACCCGCAATTGCGCGCCCTGCGCAAACTCGCGGGTGATAACACCGGCTACCGCAAATCAGGTCAGGTTTGGGTGGAGGGCGAACATTTGTGCAGCGCCGCTTTGGTGCGCGGGGTGCGGCCCGTAATGGCAGTTGTTGCACAGAGCCTGTGGGCCGATGGCCAGTCGCCTTGGGCGGGCGTGGCGCCAAACACGCTTGTACTGCCTGACGCACTGTTCAAAAGTATCAGCGCGCTCGAATCACCGCCCGCTATCGGCTTTGTGCTGGATTTGCCTGTGCAGGGCGCGCTGGACTCGGCGGCTGCCAGCGTGGTACTGGACCGGGTGCAGGACGCCGGTAACGTCGGCTCTATTTTGCGCAGCGCAGCCGCCTTTGGCTTCAAACAGGTGATCGCTCTGCGTGAGACGGCAGCGCTTTGGTCGCCTAAGGTATTGCGCGCGGGCATGGGCGCGCATTTCGGCTTGACCTTGTTCGAGGCCGTGGACGCGGATGCGCTGAAGAGCTTGCAAATTCCCTTGCTGGCCACCAGTTCCCACGCGGGCGCGCTGATACAAGATGCGCGCTTGCCATTTCCCTGCGCCTGGGTGATGGGCCATGAGGGGCAGGGCGTTTCTCCCGACTTATTGGCACGCGCCGCCCTGCAAGTGCGTATTGGCCAGCCCGGTGGGGAGGAATCCCTCAATGTGGCCGCCGCTGCCGCCATCTGCCTGCATGCCAGCGCTGCGGGCTTTGGCGCGCGCTGAACCCCTGTGCCCCGCCAACCACAGGACCTAAAAGCCCTCGGTTAGAATGAGCGGCTTTCCGGAACCCGGCGTCTCCCAAGCGCTTCCAAAGCACCATCCCCTCTCAATAACAGCTGCCAGAAGTCTCTTCTGGGCGCTTGGGCGCACCCGTAAACGACTCGGAGAAGCCCGTGCTTTTGTCTCTCAAGGGAAATACCCCTCCTGCCATTTTGGCGCTTGCTGATGGCACCGTCTATACCGGCCAATCCATAGGCGCAGCCGGTTCCACTCTGGGTGAGGTGGTTTTCAATACCTCCATGACTGGATACCAGGAAATCTTGACCGATCCCAGCTATTGCCAGCAAATCGTGACGCTGACCTATCCGCATATCGGAAATTACGGCACCAACGAAGAGGACGTGGAATCAGGCCGCGTGCACGCTGCCGGATTGGTCATCAAAGACTTGCCCCTGGTCGCTTCCAATTTCCGCAGCACAGCGGATCTGAGCCGCTATTTGCGCGACCATGGCACCGTGGCTATCGCCAATATCGATACCCGGGCGCTGACGCGCCATTTGCGCCAACATGGCGCGCAAAACGGCTGCATTCTTGCGCTAGAAATCGGACAAATGCCGGACGAGAAGCTGATTGCACAAGCCGTCCAATCGGCCCGCAGCGCACCTTCAATGGCGGGTTTAGACCTGGCTAAAGTGGTAAGCGCTAAAGAAGCCTACACCTGGTCGCAGGCCGAGTGGGCTTTGGGCACAGGCTATGCCAAGATCGATGCGCCCCGCTTCCATGTAGTGGCCTACGACTTCGGCGTGAAGCGCAATATATTGCGCATGCTGGCAACTCGGGGCTGCAAATTGACGGTAGTGCCAGCACAAACTTCCGCCCAAGCGGTGCAGGCCTTGCGGCCCGATGGTGTTTTTCTCAGCAACGGCCCCGGCGACCCGCAGCCCTGCGACTACGCGATTGCGGCGTGTGCCGAGCTGATTGAATCAGGCCTGCCTACTTTTGGCATTTGCCTGGGCCACCAGATCATGGCGCTGGCCTCGGGTGCTAAAACTTTTAAGATGAAGTTCGGGCACCACGGCGCTAACCACCCGGTCAAAGAGCTGTCCAGCGGGCGTGTCAGCATCACCAGCCAGAACCATGGCTTTGCGGTGGACCCGAACTCCTTGCCTGCAAATTTACGTGCCACCCATATCAGCCTGTTTGACAACACCCTGCAAGGCCTGGAGCGCACCGACAAACCGGCGTTTTGTTTCCAAGGACACCCCGAGGCATCGCCTGGGCCGCATGACATTGCCTACTTGTTTGACCGTTTCATCCGGGAGATGGAGGCGCGCGCATGAGTACTTACAGGCTGGCGCTGGCAGGCGCAAGTCGGACTTGACAAGGCCTGAGCTATTGCCACGGACCTGCAACAGCGACCGCGTTGAAGAAGAATTTGAGAGAGTAAATACAACATGCCAAAACGTAGCGATATCCAAAGCATCCTGATCATTGGTGCTGGCCCCATCATCATCGGCCAAGCTTGTGAGTTTGATTACTCCGGCGTACAAGCCTGCAAGGCTTTGCGTGAAGAGGGCTACAAGGTCATCCTCATCAACAGCAATCCGGCCACCATCATGACCGACCCGGATACCGCCGATGTCACCTACATCGAGCCGATTACCTGGGAAACAGTAGAAAAAATTATCGCCAAAGAGCGTCCGGATGCGATATTGCCGACCATGGGCGGACAAACCGCGCTCAACTGCGCTTTGGATTTGTGGCACCAGGGTGTGCTGGAAAAATATGGAGTTGAACTGATCGGCGCCACGCCTGAGGCCATCGACAAAGCCGAAGACCGTCTGAAATTCAAAGACGCAATGACCAAAATCGGGCTCGGCTCGGCACGCTCGGGTATCGCGCACAGCATGCAAGAGGCCTGGGCGGTTCAGAAAACCCTGGGCTTTCCCACGGTCATCCGGCCCAGTTTCACACTGGGCGGAACCGGTGGCGGCATCGCCTACAACGCCGAAGAGTTCGAAACCATTTGCAAGCGCGGTCTGGAAGCCTCGCCGACCAAGGAGTTGCTGATCGAAGAGTCTCTGCTCGGGTGGAAAGAGTATGAAATGGAGGTCGTGCGCGATAAGGCAGACAATTGCATCATCGTGTGCTCGATTGAAAATCTGGACCCTATGGGCGTGCACACCGGCGACTCGATCACCGTAGCGCCGGCCCAGACTTTGACGGACAAGGAATACCAAATCCTGCGCAACGCCAGCCTGGCGGTTTTACGCGAAATTGGGGTGGATACGGGCGGTTCGAATGTGCAGTTCGCTATCAATCCGGACGACGGGCGCATGGTGGTCATTGAGATGAATCCGCGCGTGTCGCGCTCCTCGGCGTTGGCCTCCAAGGCCACCGGGTTTCCGATCGCCAAGGTAGCAGCTAAATTGGCCGTGGGCTATACCCTTGACGAATTGCGCAACGACATCACCGGGGGCGCCACACCCGCCAGTTTCGAGCCCAGTATTGACTATGTGGTCACCAAAATTCCGCGTTTTGCTTTTGAAAAATTCCCCGCCGCCGACAGCCGCCTGACGACCCAGATGAAATCCGTGGGAGAGGTGATGGCCATGGGCCGCACCTTCCAAGAGTCCTTTCAAAAGGCTTTGCGCGGCCTGGAAGTGGGCGTAGACGGCATGAACGAAAAAACCCAGGACCGCGAGGTGTTGGAGCGCGAATTGGGCGCTCCCGGCCCCGAGCGCATCTGGTACGTGGGCGATGCCTTTGCCCAGGGTATGACAGTCGAGGAAGTGTTTGCACTCACACGCATAGACCGCTGGTTTCTGGTGCAGATTGAGCAAATCGTGCAGATTGAATTGGAGCTCGAGCGTCTGCCCCAACCGGCCCAAGGTGCGGTGCTGGACAGCTTGGATGCGCAGACCTTGCGCGCCCTCAAGCAAAAAGGTTTTTCCGACCGGCGCTTAGCGCGCCAACTGCGTACCAGCGACGCGGCAGTGCGCAAGCGCCGCATAGAGCTGGGGGTGCGCCCTGTTTATAAACGGGTGGATACCTGCGCTGCCGAATTCAGCACGAACACGGCCTATATGTACTCCACCTACGAGGCGCAGGGCGCAGAGTGTGAATCGCAGCCCACGGATCGCAAAAAAATTATGGTGCTCGGTGGCGGGCCCAACCGCATTGGCCAGGGCATTGAGTTTGACTACTGCTGTGTGCACGCGGCGCTGGCGCTGCGCGAGGATGGCTATGAAACCATCATGGTCAACTGCAACCCGGAGACGGTGTCCACCGACTACGACACCAGCGACCGCCTCTATTTCGAGCCACTGACTTTAGAAGACGTGCTAGAAATTGTGGACAAGGAAAAACCGCTGGGCGTGATCGTGCAGTATGGAGGGCAAACCCCTTTGAAGCTGGCGCTCGGACTCCAAGCCCATGGCGTACCGATTATTGGGACCACCCCGGACATGATTGATGCGGCCGAGGACCGGGAGCGTTTCCAACAATTGCTTCATGCGCTGGACCTGCGCCAGCCGCCCAATGCCACCGCGCGTACCGAGGCCCAGGCGCTGGAAAAAGCCAGCGCCTTAGGGTATCCGCTGGTAGTACGCCCTAGCTATGTGCTCGGCGGACGGGCCATGGAGATCGTCCATGAGCAACGTGACCTGGAGCGCTATATGCGCGAGGCCGTCAAGGTGAGCCATGATTCGCCGGTGCTGCTCGATCGCTTCCTCAACGACGCGATCGAGTGTGATGTCGATTGCATCCGCGACGCTACCGGCGCCACCCTGATCGGTGGGGTGATGGAGCATATCGAACAGGCTGGCGTGCACAGCGGTGACTCCGCCTGCTCCTTGCCGCCCTATAGCTTGAGCGCGGCCACCGTAGCAGAAATCAAACGCCAAACAGCGGCCATGGCGGCTGGCTTGCAGGTGGTCGGGCTGATGAATGTGCAGTTTGCGATCCAGTCGGTGGATGGCAAAGACGTTATTTATGTTTTGGAGGTGAACCCGCGCGCCTCGCGCACCGTGCCCTTTGTCAGCAAAGCTACCGGAATTCAATTGGCCAAGGTAGCGGCCCGCTGCATGGTCGGCCAGAGCTTGGCTTCTCAAGGCATGGACCAAGAAGTTGCACCGCCTTATTTCAGTGTCAAGGAGGCGGTGTTCCCCTTCGTCAAGTTTCCTGGTGTGGACACGATCTTGGGCCCGGAGATGAAGTCCACCGGTGAAGTGATGGGCGTTGGCAAAACCTTTGGCGAGGCCTTTGTGAAGTCGCAGCTCGGTGCAGGCACCCGCTTGCCGCGGGGTGGGCGGGTGTTTATCTCGGTCAAGCAAAGTGACAAACCGCGCGCCATCGAGGTGGCCCGCAGTCTGGCGGCTCTGGGCTTTGAGCTGCTGGCAACCAAAGGCACGGCGCTGGCTATCAAAGCAGCGGGACTGGAGTGTCGGGCAGTCAACAAAGTGGCCGAAGGCCGTCCCAATATCGTGGACATGATCAAAAACGAGGAAGTGGCACTGGTCATCAATTCGGTAGAGGAGCGGCGCAATGCGATTGCTGATTCGCGCTACATCCGCACCTCAGCCCTGCTGGGCCGGGTTACCACCTTCACCACGATCGCGGCGGCGGAAGCGGCGGTCGAAGGTATGAAATACCTCGACCAGCTAGGTGTGATTTCGGTGCAGGAGATGCACGCGCAACTCTTGGCATAATCGCGGTTCGACCCGATGGACAGCAGCGCGCTTTGGCGCGCTGCTGTCCATCGTCATTTATGAATCCCCGTTGTACGAGTTTTCCGATGGCCACTATTCCAATTACCAAACGCGGCGCCGAAATCCTGAAAGCCGAACTCCACCGGCTCAAGACGGTGGAGCGTCCTGCCGTCATCGGTGCGATTTCTGAAGCCCGCGCCCAAGGCGACTTGAGTGAAAACGCGGAATACGATGCGGCCAAAGACCGCCAGGGCTTTATCGAAGGCCGTATCCAAGAGGTCGAGGGCAAATTATCCGTGGCCCAGGTGATAGACCCAGCCGCTTTGGATGCCGGCGGGCGCGTAGTCTTTGGTGCGACAGTGGATTTGGAGGAGGAAGAGACGGGTGAGAAGGTGACCTACCAGATCGTGGGCGAAGATGAGGCGGACCTGAAACTCGGCTTGGTCAATATCAGTTCCCCGATTGCCCGTGCACTCATCGGCAAGGAAGAGGGCGATACCGCTATCGTGATGGCCCCGGGCGGGCAAAAACCCTATGAAATTGTGGCGGTGCGCTACGTCTGAGGCTCGCTAACCAGGGCGCCTACCGGAGCCCAGCCCCTGCAACGGCTGTGGCAAAAGGGCGCTTATGACCCTTGGCTGCGCTTTTTTAGGCTGATTTTTGGTTTGGGCTTGGCCCGCTTGACGTTGCCGCCAGGCGTTAACCTTTGATTTCCCAGCACCCGCAGGGTTTTGACTTCCGGGCGTTGCCCGGCGCGTTTGCTGTACTTGAGCACCTTGAAATCGCGTGGTCCGGCTTTGCGGTCCTCATCGACTGCTTTTTCCTTCTCAGGCATCGGCCGCCACAGCACCAGCAGCTTGCCGATGTGCTGAATCGG
>JBBAPY010000130.1:0-8623 GCA_040400635.1 Rhodoferax sp. | reverse complement strand
GACGATGGAGGCCGGGCCGTCCCACGGCTCGAGCATGGCGGCGTGGTATTCGTAAAACGCTTTGCGGCGCTCGTCCATGGTGGTGTGCTGCTCCCAGGGCTCGGGGATCATCATCATCACGGCCTGGCTGATGGGGTAGCCGGCCATGGTCAGCAGTTCCAGGCAGTTGTCAAAGGTGGCGGTGTCGGACTGACCGGCAAAGCTGATGGGGTAGAGCTTTTGCAGGTCGGCAGCCAGCACGGGCGAAGACATCACGCCTTCGCGGGCCTTCATCCAGTTGTAGTTGCCTTTGACGGTGTTGATTTCGCCGTTATGCGCCACGTAGCGGTAAGGGTGGGCCAGCGGCCATTCTGGAAAGGTGTTGGTGGAAAAACGCTGGTGCACCAGACCCAGTGCGGAAACGCAGCGCGCGTCTTCCAAGTCTTTGAAGTAAGTGCCCACCTGGTCAGCCAACAGCAAACCTTTGTAGATCACCGTGCGGCTGGACATGCTAGGAACATAGTATTCCTTGCTGTGCTTGAGGTTCAGGTGCTGGATAGCAGCGCTGGCGGTTTTTCGGATCACATAGAGCTTGCGCTCGAGCGCGTCCTGCACGATGACGTCGTTGCCGCGTCCGATAAATACCTGGCGTATCACCGGCTCTTTTTCCCGCACCGTGGGGGACATGGGCATGTCGGCGTTGAGCGGCACATCGCGCCAGCCCAAAAGCACCTGGCCTTCGGCCTTGATAGCGCGCTCCATTTCCTGCTCGCAGGCCAGACGTGAGGCATGCTCTTTGGGCAGGAATATCATGCCAACGCCGTATTCACCCGCGGCGGGCAATTGCACCCCCTGGGCCGCCATTTCTTCGCGGTAGAGCGCATCGGGCAATTGAATCAATATGCCGGCGCCATCACCCATGAGTTTGTCTGCGCCCACCGCACCGCGATGGTCCAGGTTTTCCAAAATCTTCAGCGCGTTGCTGACAATGCTATGGCTTTTCTCGCCCCGGATGTGCGCCACAAAGCCCACGCCACAAGCGTCATGCTCCTGCTCCCCCGCATACAAACCAAATTGCTGCAGATGCTCCCTCTCGGCCGCCGTGGTCATAACCCGCTCCTGGAAAAATTACAAAGGACGAGAAGCATACTGCAACGCAGCATCTTTCATTGAAAAATAATTGGGGTCAGAACCTAATTAAATCAGGGGAAAATGGGATTCGAATTAATTAGGGACAGATTAAATTCGCGGTGCAGGTCGCTGTTGATCTCTAACTCACTCAGTAGGTGTGACGGGAATCTCAGGAGGAGCATGCATCATTGGCCGCCCCGCAGAAAATCGAGTACGCAAGCAATTACGGAATTTCGGGCGGCGCCGTAGGAGGCCTGCCGGCCTTGGACTTGCTGATGCGGCGGCCGGTACGTTTTTGCAAATCTGCAACAAAATCCGGCTCGCCGAGCGCCCAACCGCTGAGGGTTGCGTCGGTCAGGGCTTGCTGTGCGACGCCATCCACCCCTGATTGCACCCAGGCCTGGTAAGCGGCCTCGCGGGCGAAGGGGGTGTTGCCCATTTCCCAATACAGGGGGTGCGGACTGACCAAGGGATCGACGCGCACCCCGGTGTAATGCGCAAAAGAGGACCAGGGATAGTCTTGCGGTCCGGCCACCATGCCCGCGCGCACCGGATTCAGGTCGACATAGGCCATGCATTGCAGTAAATAGCGCTCCGTTTGCAGCACGGTGGAGCGGTAACGCCCTTCCCATAAGGTGCCGGTACGCTGTTGCTTGCGGTTGAAATACTGCACATAGCTGCGGCCCACGGCTTGCATCATGCGCGGCAGGCCCTCGGCTTCCTCGGGGGTGAGCAACAGATGGAAATGGTTGCTCATCAGCACATAGGAATGCACTGCCACCTGACATTGGCGGGCATGCGTGCGCAGCAAGTCCAGCAAATACCGGTAGTCGGCGGCGCTGGCAAATATCGACTGCCGGTTGTTGCCCCGCTGAATGATGTGGTGCGGGTAGCCGGGCAAACTGAGGCGGGAGAGGCGGGCCATAGGCAATGGGGTGGATTTACCCGATCTTATTCCCAACCTGTCCCTAATTCAAAGCGCACGCTGGCGCCACCCGTTATCGCGGAGCCCGGGTCACGCGGATCTTGTTGCCTGAGGTGACGATGATGACGGGATCACCCGCCAACAGGGTTTCGTTGCCCTTGGCCTGCACGATAGCGCGGCGCTCGCCATTGCGCAGTTGGACGATGATTTCAAAGGCCTCTTCTCTGGTGGCCATGCGCTCTATCGCATTGCCGGCCATTGCGGCAGCCACCCCAGCCAGAATGCCCAAACTTACTTGTTCCCGCTGGATACTGCTACCACCGCTGCCGACCATAGCGCCGACTACGCCGCCTGCGGCAGCGCCCATACCGGTCTGACTGCCGTCAACCGTGACGGGCCGGATACTGATAACCACGCCGTCCTGTACCTGCGAGGCCACTTGGGCATCCTGACGACTGATGACATCCGGGCTACTGGTGGCGCATGCGCCAAGCGCAGCCACAAAAATCACGATACCCAGCCTTTGAACTATGTGTTTCATACAAATCCCTTTTGTGATGCTAAAAATCTACGCTAATGCCGGACAGCGTCTGCGCCAAGCCATCGTGTCGCCGGCAAAGAATGCTGTTTTAGCGCGTCGCAGTAGCTTGGCTTTACCCTAAGAATTTTCCGCCCGCCATGTAAACCGCTTGTCAATTAGGGTCTCAAGGCCAAACTGGACACCGATTTCCTGCATGCGCTGCGCTGCGGCGTGCTTTTTTTGGCCAGTGTAGCGAGCCAAAATGAGTTCATTTTTCATGCTGTGTTCCCAGCCTACCAATTCGGTGACGGTGACCTGGTAGCCATTGGCCTCCAAATAGAGGCAGCGCAACACATTGGTAATTTGGCTACCTAGTTCGCGCGTGTGCAAAGGGTGGCGCCACAACTCGGCTAAGGGCGTGCGTGACAGCATCAGCCCTTTGTTACTGCCCAAATGGCGCGCCGCTTCGGCCTGGCAGCAAGGAACCAGCGCAAAAGCACGCGCCTGCTTGGCCAGGCCAAAGGCAATGGCGTCGTCCGTCGCACTGTCGCAAGCATGCAAGGCGGTAACCAGATCGATGCGCGGCGGCAACCAAGCGCAATGCGCCGATTCGGCCACCGTCAGATCGAAAAACTGCATGCGCGCAAACCCCAGCTGAGCGGCCAGTGCGCGCGACTTTTCTACCAGGTCGCTGCGGCTCTCGATGCCATAGACCCGGCCACTATCCATGTTTTTGAAAAACAAGTCGTAAAGGATAAAGCCCAGATAGGACTTGCCTGCGCCGTGGTCAGCCACGCTCAAGCCCTGCGCAACATCCGCGCCAGCCTTTGGACTTGCTTGCGCCAATTCGCGCAATAGCGTTTCGATGAACTGGTACAGGTGATAGACCTGCTTGAGCTTACGCCGCGAATCCTGGTTGAGCTGGCCTTCGCGGGTGAGTATGTGCAAATGCTGTAGCAGAGCGATGGACTGGCCGGGGCGCAGTAATTGGGCGACTTGCTGATCGCGTGCCGCCTGGCGCTCGACCGACGATACGGATTGCGCCGCTTTGCCCGCACGCACTGATTTGCCTGCAATAGTGTCACTTGGTTTCATGGGTTAGGCTCTACTATCTTGGCAGGGTCGGCCACATCCAGCGCAAGCCAACCCGCGGCGCCCAGGGCGTGCAGACGCGCAATATTGCGCTCATAAATCAAGGCGGCGTCGGGGTAGGCCGCCACCGCGCGGTCCATGCTGTCTTCGCGCAGTAGATGCAAGATCGGGTAGGGGGCGCGGTTGGTGTAGTGCGCCATGTCACCGGCGGGCGCTTGCGCAAATTCGTACTGCGGATGGAAACTGGCGATCTGCAAGGCCGAATCTAGGCGCAACGAACGCAGCAATTTGTCTGCCCTGGTCATAAAGCCGTGGAAGTCCCAAAACTCGGGAAACGCATTGGGTGCAATCAGCAGGGTCGTGTCACGCTGCTGCGGGTCTTGCGCTAGCAGGTCGTGCAGGGCGAGGGCTAGATCGTCGAGCACATCCGCTGTGTCCTGTGACCAAGTCAACGCATAGTGAATTTGCCCTTTGATATGCACCGCTTTGGCAAAAGGGCAAAGGTTCAGCCCGATGACTGCACGCTCCAGCCAGCGTTGCGTGGTCTGCATTACTTCGCTTGCGCGCTCAGCTTGGGACTTCATGCCAACAGTACCCGGCCCGTGAGGCGTTGGTGCTCGCGCGATGCAAAACGGTCGGTCATGCCCGCAATATAGTCGGCCACGCGCCGGTAAATCTGCGCTGGCGGCAAATCGGCGGCCGCTCCTGCTTGCATGGATGTCGGGTCGTGCACATAAGCCTCGAACAAATCACTGACCACCTGGCGCGCCCTGTCCATGGTCTCTTGCACCCGTGAATGGCGGTACAGGGCAGCGTACAAAAAGGCTTTGAGCTGCGCGGTGTCCTGCCGCATCACGGGGCTAAATTGCACCAGCGGCCGGCAAGCGCGAACGGCCTGCACATCCGCCGGCGCGGCCTGTGCAATGGCGGCCTGCGTA
Organism: Rhodoferax sp.; assembly: GCA_040400635.1. Classification (GTDB taxonomy): domain Bacteria; phylum Pseudomonadota; class Gammaproteobacteria; order Burkholderiales; family Burkholderiaceae_C; genus Allorhodoferax. The sequence continues at coordinate 4,038 of JBBAPY010000130.1, read as the reverse complement.
CTGTCTATCAAGTCGTAAATCTGGCCGCTGAGCATCAGGCGCACCGTCTCGTACAACCAGCGCCGCGGCGCGTGTGCCAGGCGCGGATGGGCACGGGCGGCCTGCTCGCTAAAGCGCGCGAACAAGGGCACTTGCTGCACTTGTTCCAGCGCTATCAAGCCCGAGCGCACGCCGTCGTCAATGTCATGTGCGTTATAGGCAATCTCATCGGCCAGGTTGCATAACTGCGCCTCCAAGCCGGGCTGCGCACGCCGCAAAAACCGCAATCCCACCCCGCCCAGCCCGTCGGCGTAGGCTGGCTCTTGCTCTTCAATTAAACCGGCATTGTGCTGGGAGCAATGTTTCAAAATGCCTTCACGGGTTTCAAAGCACAGGTTCAGGCCGTCAAAGTCGGGGTAGCGTTCTTCCAGATGGTCCACCACGCGCAGGCTTTGCAAATTGTGCTCAAAGCCGCCGTGCATGGCCATGCAGGCATCCAGCGCATCCTGTCCGGCATGGCCAAAGGGCGTGTGGCCCAGGTCATGCGCCAGGGCGATGGCCTCGACCAAATCTTCATCCAGTCGCAGGGTGCGCGCCATGGAGCGGCCCAGTTGCGCCACTTCCAGCGAGTGCGTCAGGCGGGTGCGGAACAAATCGCCTTCGTGGTTGAGAAATACCTGGGTTTTATAGACCAGCCGACGAAAAGCAGTGGAATGTACGATGCGGTCTCGGTCGCGCTGGAACTCGCTGCGCGTGGGCGCCGGGCTTTGCGGGTAGCGCCGCCCACGGCTGCGCGCCGGGTCACTGGCATAGAGTGCGCGCATCAAGCCGCGCAGCAGCGATCAATGACCGCGCGCACCAAAGCGTCCTCAGCACCACGCATACAGGCACGGCCGGGCCCGTCGATCAACACAAAACGGATGGTGCCCGCCTCGGCTTTTTTGTCCACGCGCATGAGGTCCAGGTAGCGCCCAGCGTTATCTTCCGTATCCAACACAGGCCCACGTACCGGCAGACCGGCAGCGGCGATCAAGCGCGTCAAGCGTTGCACAAAGGCCTGGTCCACCAAGCCCATGGCCTGGGAAAGATGCGCCGCCATCACCATGCCGCAGCCCACGGCTTCGCCATGCAGCCAATCACCATAGCCCAGACCCGCTTCGATGGCGTGACCAAAGGTGTGGCCGAAATTGAGAATGGCGCGCAAACCGCCCTCACGCTCGTCCTGGGAGACCACATGGGCCTTGATCTCGCAACTGCGCCGCACCGCGTGGGCCAGGGCGTGGACATCGCGCGCCATCAGTTCGTCTATATGGGCTTCAATCCAGTCCAAAAATGCCATATCGGCAATCGGCCCGTATTTGATGACCTCGGCCAGCCCGGCACTGACCTCGCGTGGGTCCAGGGTTTTCAGGGTGTCTAAATCGCAAAGCACACGCTGCGGTTGGTAAAACGCGCCCACCATGTTTTTGCCCAACGGATGGTTGATGCCCGTCTTTCCGCCGACCGAGGAATCCACCTGTGCCAGCAGCGTCGTAGGGACCTGCACAAAGGGCACGCCGCGCATATAGCTGGCGGCGGCAAAACCGGTCATGTCACCCACCACGCCCCCGCCAAGGGCAAAAAGTACGGTTTTGCGGTCACATCCGTTTTGCAGCAGCGCATCAAAAATCGAATTTAAGGTTTCCCAGTCCTTATGCGCCTCGCCGTCGGGCAAAACAAGCAAATACACCTGGGCATAGTGTTGCCGCAAAGCGGCTTGCAGTGCTTGAGCGTAAAGCGGGGCAACCCTGCAATTGCTCACGATCAGCGCCGCGGTTGCAGTCGGCAGGCCAGAAAAGCTAGCGGCATGCGAAAGCAAGCCGCTGCCGATTTGGATGGAATAACTGCGCTCGCCCAGCGCGATGGTGAGGGAGTGCAGCAGCGGTGAAGTCATAGCCCGCTAGTTTAGGCGCCTGGGCGCTGTGATGTGCAGCTGACTCAGAATCGACTGTGACAGGCTGGAAACCGAGGGACGCCCGGTCTGGACCGTATGGTGTGCCGTCTCGCGGTAGAGCGGGTCGCGCTGCGCGAACAAATCACGCAAACGCGATGTAGGGTCAGCCACTTGTAGCAAGGGGCGCTTATGGTCGTGGCGTAAGCGGCGCATCAAGTCTTCGGGTTGCGACTGCAGGTACACCACCGTACCGGCAGCGCGCAAAACATCCCGGTTGGCAAGGCGCAGTACAGCACCCCCGCCGGTGGCCAGTACGCCCGGCGCCTGGGTGCAGAGCTGCGCGATCACTTCCTGCTCGATATCGCGAAAGCGCGCTTCCCCTTCGCGCTCAAAGAATTCCCGAATAGAACAACCCAGCCGCGTTTCGATGGCCTGGTCCGAATCTAAAAAAGGCTGCTGCAAGCGCCGGGCTAAATGCCGGCCAACGGTGGATTTTCCAGACCCCGGGAGGCCAATGAGGATGATCAAAATAGTTTATGCCGTGAAAATATCGAAAATGCGGCGAAGCTAATAGGTGCTTACACGCAATGGGCAGCATACGAACACTAATGTGGCATTTTAGAATCATTCACCGAGCAGAAAAATCCCTTGAAATTGGATTGGATATCGCAAATTGCACTTAGTCCTTGCGTCGGGTGCCTTATGAAAGTATCCCCAATGCACGTGACAGGAAGTGCATGCCCCTTACCTTGGTTTGCGCGCCATACCATCACGCCATCGCCAGACAAATATCACCGCGCGCCCACCAAGTCACCAATTAGCTTAGGTGTAATAAATACCAATGTCTCGCTTTTCTTGGTTACTTTGGATTTGTTTTGAAACAATAGGCCCACACCGGGCAAATCGCCCAAGAAAGGCACTTTATTGTCCCTGTCTTGTTGCTCTTCGGTATAGATGCCGCCGATCACCACGGTGCCGCCGTTGTCCACTAGCACCTGCGTTTTGATATGTTTGGTATCAATAGAGGGGCCGTATGCGGTGAGGGCGCCCACACTGTCTTTGGAAACATCCAACTCTAAGCTGATATTACCGTCTGGGGTAATTTGCGGTACCACGTCGAGCTTGAGCACGGCTTTGCGGAAACTGACTGCCGTAGCGCCGCTGCTGGTAGCCATTTGGTAGGGAATTTCAGTGCCTTGTTCAATAATGGCCTTGGTTTTGTCATAGGCGATGACACGCGGGCTGGAAACAATTTTGCCGCGCCCATCAGATTCCAGTGCCGACAGTTCCAGCGCCAGTACGCGGTTGGATGCAGCACTGAACAAGCTCACGGCCAATGTTGCCGCTGATGCACCTGCATAACCGCCGGCCGGCAAGTTAACAAAATTGCTACTGGCATCCATGGTCGTGGTCGCTCCCGAGGAGCCCAGAACGTTAGCATAGTTGGTACCAAAAGCCAGGCGGCTATCGCCCACTAATGCATAGCCGCCTTCACCGCCCTTGGCAGCGCGCATATCCAAGCCGCCTAATTTGACGCCCAGGTTTTTGGCAAAGTCGCTGCTCGCTTCCACTATGCGTGCTTCGATAAGCACCTGACGCACCGACACATCCACCTTGGCGATCAGTTGCGCCACCTGGTCGAGCTTGGTCGCCACGTCGGTGATGAACAGCTGGTTGGTGCGTGGTTCGGCGATTGCACTGCCACGCGAACTCAGTATCCGGCCTGCGCCGCCTTCAATGCCGCCGGCCATCAATTGCGGTGCCACGTCAGAGGCCTTGGCGTAGTTCAATTGAAAGGACTGCGTGCGCAAAGGTTCAATTTTTTCATTGCTGATCTGCGATTCAAACTCCAGCTTTTCTTTGGCAGCAATTTCCTCTTTAGGTGCGATCCACAACACATTGCCGTTTTTGCGCATGGCCAGGCCTTTGCTGCGCATGATGATGTCTAGCACCTGGTCCCAAGGCACGTTTTGCACCCGCAAGGTGACAGTTCCACTGACCGAATCGGAGCTAACCACGTTGAAGTTGGTGAAATCGGCGATCACTTGCAGTACCTGGCGCACATCGATGCTCTGGCGATGTCCCGTTCGTAGTTGAAGGTTTAAGTTGGTGGTTGAAACTGTCAG
>JBBAPY010000129.1:0-8647 GCA_040400635.1 Rhodoferax sp. | reverse complement strand
CAATATCAAAATCGCCACCGATGCGATCCAGGCAGCGGCCGGTGGCCATCACTTTTTATCGGTGCACAAAAACGGCCAGGTGGCGATTGTGCAAACCCAGGGCAACCCGGATTGCCATGTAATTTTGCGTGGTGGCAAAGCGCCCAATTACGATGCAAAAAGCGTGGAAAACGCTTGCCAGGACCTGGCTAAAGCGGGCCTGGCCCAAACTCTGATGGTCGACTGCAGCCACGCCAACAGCAGTAAACAACATCAAAAGCAGTTGGAAGTTGCCAGAGACGTCGCCGGGCAGCTCGCCCAAGGTTCGACACGAATTTTTGGGGTGATGGTGGAAAGCCATTTGAACGCCGGGGCGCAAAAGTTCACGCCAGGCAAAGACGCTGTGGCCGGCTTGCAATACGGCCAAAGCATCACGGATGCCTGCTTGGGTTGGGACGATTCGCTCAGCAGCCTAGAAACCTTATCGCAATCGGTGAAAGCGCGCCGCGTGCGCCGCAGTACTGCGGTTTAACGACGGCCAGGTCAGGATCACCTGGGGTAAGCGCGGCCACGCTGCTTTGGCAATAGGCGGTTTAGGCTCGCTTTGTTTGGGCCTGTGCTTGATGTGCGGAAAGCGGGCGGGGCTAGGCTTGCCGACAAGCCTAAGGCAAGGGCATAGCAGCCCGCTGCAAGGACTGCAGCAACTTGGCGTGGATGCCGCCAAAGCCACCGTTGCTCATGCACACAATGTGGTCGCCGGGCTGCACCACGGCGCACAACTGCTCTACCAAGGTATCCACGGACTCGGCAACCCTGGCGCGTTCCCCCATAGGCGCCAAGGCCGCATGCGCGTCCCATCCCAAGCCGCCGCTATGGCAAAAAGCGAAATCCGCCTGCTCCAGGCTCCAGGGTAATTGCGCTTTCATGGCGCCCAGTTTCATGGTGTTGGAGCGCGGTTCGAACACCGCGAGAATGCGCGCCGCGCCCACCTGGCGGCGCAAGCCATCGAGCGTGGTGCGTATAGCCGTGGGATGGTGCGCGAAATCGTCATACACCATGACCAATGGTCTTGACTGCTTGCCTGCCAGTGCGACGCGCCCGCGCACTTCCATGCGGCGCTTAACATTTTCAAACTGCTCCAAAGCCAGAGCCGCGCGCGCCGGGCTGACGCCCAGGTGTTCTGCCGCCGCAATAGCGGCCAGGGCATTGAGCTGGTTGTGTACGCCGCCTAAGGTCCAGCGCACCCGCGCGACCTGCGCGCCTTGGAGCAGTACCGCAAAATCTTCGGGATCGCCTTGTGCGGAGAAATCGCTAACTGCCGCACCAAAACTGCGCACCTCGCTCCAGCAACCCATTTGCAACACACGCGCAAGACTTTCCTCCAGCCCGTTGACCAACACCCGTCCGTTGGACGGCACGGTGCGCAGCAAATGGTGGAACTGCCGCTCAATCGCCTGCAGGTTGTCAAAAATGTCGGCGTGGTCGAATTCCAGGTTGTTCAGAACGGCGGTGCGCGGGCGGTAATGCACAAACTTGCTGCGTTTGTCGAAAAAAGCGGTGTCGTATTCGTCGGCTTCGATCACAAACGGGGCGCCTTGCCCCAGGCGGGCCGAAACGCCGAAGTTCAAGGGCACACCGCCGATCAAAAAGCCTGGCTGAAGACCCGCATGTTCCAAAATCCAGCTCAGCATCGCGGTAGTGGTGGTTTTGCCATGTGTACCGGCGACCGCCAGCACATGGCGACCGGCCAAAAGGTGCTCCGCCAGCCACTGCGGGCCGCTGGTATAGGGCAGGCCCTGGTCCAAAATCGCCTCCATCAGCGGGAATTTGGCGCTGCCGTCGGTATGGCGGGCACGGCTGACCACATTGCCCACTACATACATATCCGGTGCCAGGGCCAGTTGGTCTACACCAAAGCCTTGCATCACCTCGATGCCGAGCTCGCGCAATTGATCGCTCATCGGTGGGTACACACCGGCGTCGCACCCCGTCACCCGGTGGCCAGCCTCGCGCGCCAGTGCCGCCAGCCCGCCCATAAACGTGCCGCAAATCCCCAATATGTGTATGTGCATCTCCGAATTTTACCGGCCACCCCTGCCCGCGCAGGGCTATTTGCGTGCGTGCATCGCTGGCAACTAGGCAGCCAGCAACGCTTGTCAGGTGCCTCATCGGTGCACAATGCAGCCATGGACAGCATCAAGGCGGAAATAGCGGCGGTGGCGGCGCGCTCAGTGGTGGAGGAAGGGCTGGACTTCGGCGCGGCTAAGCGCCGTGCGGCCCAGCAACTCGGCCTATCGCAGCGCCAGAGCCTGCCAGACCACGAAACCATGGAGCTGGCGGTACAAGACTACATCGCCATTTTCTGCCCGGACAGCCAGGCGAAGGAACTTGGCGCCTTGCGCTGCATCGCCCTGAACTGGATGGAGCGGCTAGCCCGTTTTCAGCCCCATCTGGGCGGTGCCGTCTGGCGTGGCACAGCCACCCGCCACTCGGACATTTACCTGCAATTGTTCTGCGAAGACTCCAAAATAGCCGAAATTACCTTGATCGATTTGGGTGTGCGCTTTGCGGCCAGCCAGGTCACCGGCTTGCACGGAGAGACGGTCGATGCGCTCAGCGTGCAAGTCTGGTGTGAAGCCTTCAATACCTACATAGGCCTGCACTTGCTCGTGAACGATCTCGATGGCATACGAGGCGCACTGCAACCGGACACGCAAGGGCGGCGCTGGCGCGGAGATGCCAAGGCCTTGCGCACTTTGATGGACAATCCGCCACATGCTGCCACCTGAGTTACCCGCGCCTTCATCCCCACCCGTTCACGCCGCGCCGCGGCGCCGCTGGGCGCTGGGCGCGCTTGCAGCGACCGCCCTGAGCGCCGGTATTGGCGTCTCCTGGTGGCGCAATCGCCCCGCGCCGGAAACCGCACCGGAAAGCTTATGGGCGCGCCAATGGACCAGCCCGCAAGGCCAAAGTTTTACCATGCAGAGCTTTCAAGGGCGACCGCTGCTGATCAATTTTTGGGCCACGTGGTGTCCACCGTGTATTGAGGAACTCCCTCTAATTGAGGCTTTTTATCAGCAAAATAAGTCCAACGGATGGCAAGTGCTTGGATTAGCCGTGGACAAGTCAGAACGGGTGCAAAGTTATCTAAGCGCCAGTCCTTTGTCCTTTGCGATTGGTATGGCGGGGATCGAAGGCACTGAACTGAGCCGCGAGTTGGGTAATTTGACGGGAAGCCTGCCCTTTACTATCGTATTTTCAAGCGATGGCCAGATCGCCCAACGCAAACTCGGCCGCATAGTGCAGCAGGACCTGGACCAGTGGCGTGGTTTAAGATAGCAGCTGAACAGGCCCAATGTGCCAACTTCCTTATTCTGCGCAATGTATACATTTAGGCTGCGTTAGAATAGTTTTAAACACTTTTAACTGATTTAGAGTATTTTTAACACGGTCGGGGCGGAGCTTTGCCAGCCGGTGCCGTGAAATACAAGGAGGATCCATGGATTTACGCAAACTCAAGACTTTGATCGACCTGGTCTCCGACTCCAACGTATCGGAGTTGGAGATTACCGAGCCTGAAGGCAAGGTAAGAATCGTCAAAGGCTCGCAAGCGCTGGTACACAGCTATGCGCCAGCCCCGGCACCGGCATTAGCCGGGGCCCCGCAAACTCAGAATGCACACCCGGCAGCGCCAGCGGCAGCAACGCTTGAAGCTTCGGCGCCGGAGGTCAACGAACTGCACACCGTCAAATCGCCGATGGTGGGTACCTTCTACCGCTCCTCCTCCCCTGGCGCCAAAGCCTTCGTGGAAGTGGGTGACATGGTCAAAGAGGGTGACACCATCTGCATTATTGAAGCCATGAAGATTCTCAATGAGATTGAAGCGGACAAATCTGGCAAAGTAGTCCAGGTATTGTGCGAAAACGGTCAGGCAGTGGAATACGGGCAAGCCCTGCTCATGATCGAATAACGACGAGCCATGTTTAAAAAAATACTGATTGCCAACCGTGGCGAAATTGCGCTGCGCATCCAGCGCGCCTGCCGTGAGTTGGGCGTTCGCGCGGTGATGGTGTATTCCGAGGCCGACCGCGACGCAAAATACGTGCGCCTGGCAGAGGAAGCGGTCTGCATCGGACCCGCAGCATCCAACCTCAGCTATCTGAACATGCCGGCCATTATTTCGGCCGCCGAAGTTACCGACGCCGAAGCGATCCATCCCGGCTATGGCTTTTTAAGTGAAAACGCCGACTTCGCCGAGCGGGTGGAAAAAAGCGGGTTCCAATTCATTGGGCCGACACCGGATTCCATCCGCATCATGGGCGACAAGGTTTCAGCCAAACAGGCCATGATCCGCGCCGGCGTGCCCTGCGTGCCCGGCTCGGAGGGCGAGTTGCCCGATGACCCAGTCCAAATCCGCCGGATTGCAAAAAGCGTCGGGTACCCGGTCATCATCAAGGCCGCGGGCGGTGGCGGCGGGCGCGGCATGCGCGTGGTGCATACCGAAGCGGCACTGATTAATGCCGTGGCCATGACCAAGGCCGAGGCGGGTGCAGCCTTTGGTAATCCTGCGGTGTACATGGAGAAATTTCTCCAAAACCCGCGCCATATTGAAATTCAGATCCTGGCAGACTCCTTTAAGAATGCGGTTTATTTGGGCGAGCGCGATTGCTCTATGCAAAGGCGGCACCAGAAGATTCTCGAAGAGGCACCTGCGCCCGGCATCAACCGCAAACTGATTGAACGCATCGGTGAGCGCTGCGTCACCGCCTGCAAAAAAATGGGCTACCGCGGGGCGGGTACTTTTGAGTTTCTGTATGAGGCGGGTGAGTTTTATTTCATCGAGATGAACACCCGCGTGCAGGTAGAACATCCGGTGACCGAGATGATCACCGGCGTGGACATCGTGAAGACACAAATAATGGTGGCGGCAGGTGAAAAGCTGCCATTTACCCAACGCCAGATCACGATTTCCGGGCATGCGATCGAATGTCGGATCAACGCCGAGGACCCCTTCAAATTCACACCGTCCCCGGGCCGCATCACCACCTGGCACGCGCCCGGTGGGCCCGGTGTACGGGTGGATTCGCACATTTATTCCAATTATTTTGTCCCGCCCTATTACGACTCCATGATTGGCAAACTTATTGTCCATGGCGATACGCGTGAGCAGGCGCTGGCGCGCATGCGCACCGCCTTGCTGGAAACCGCGGTGGAGGGCATCAGCACCAATATCCCCTTGCACCGCGAGCTCATGGTAGATGCCAAGTTCATGGCTGGCGGTACCAATATTCACTATCTGGAGCATTGGCTTGAACAGCACAAGCGCTGAAGCAAGTCTGCATGAATTGCGCCTGGTGTGCCCGCAAAGCCAGGTCGAAACCTTGAGCGATGCCTTGCAAGCGCTGGACGCCCTGAGCGTCAGTGTGGAAGATGCCGACGCCCATACTGACGCGGAGCAAGCTTTGTTTGGCGAACCGGGCATGCCGGCGCCGCGGGACGGATGGGAACGATCAGTGGTATTAGCGCTTTTCAGCGGTGAAAGCCAGGCACTTGAGGCAGGCCGGATTTTGCAAGCACAGGAGTTTTTCGATGATTGCGCGCTTGAGGGCATATTCAAAATTGCCGACCAGGACTGGGTGCGTCTGACACAAGCGCAGTTTGCGCCAGTGGAAATTACGCCGAGTTTTTGGATCGTGCCCAGTTGGCATCAACTCCCTTCTGCGGCCAGCCATAGCATTGTGCTGGACCCGGGCCTGGCCTTTGGCACCGGAACGCACCCCACCACGCGCATGTGCCTGAGTTGGATCGCCCGCAATCGGTTGCCCGCCACAGTCTTGGACTATGGCTGTGGCTCAGGCATCTTAGGCATCGCTGCGGCAAAATTCGGTGCTGGCGGGGTCTGCGCCGTAGACATCGATCCAGCGGCTGTGCAAGCCACCTTGGACAATGCCAAGAATAATGCCGTCAGCCTGCATGCAGGTTTGCCCGATGCCGCTGCTGGAAGCTACGCCTTGGTGGTGGCCAATATTTTGTCCTCCCCCTTGAAAGTGCTTGCTCCGCTTTTGTGCAGCCTGACGCAACGCGGCGGCCGTCTGCTCTTATCGGGCATTTTGGAGCGCCAGGCAGAGGAGTTGCAAGCCGCCTACGCTCCGTATTGTCAGTTGCAGATACTGGATACGCAGGAAGGCTGGATCCTGATGAGCGCAATTTTGGACTGAACACGTAAGCCGACAGTGGGTCCCGGTGTCAACTTGACCTGCGCGGCTACCTGCTTGTGAATGCGAATTCAAAAGCAGAGTCTGACCCGGCACTTGGACTGCAAACCACAACTTAACAAGCTTAGTGGAAACAGCATGAAAAAAGCCCAGCACACGCAAAGCATGCTGGGCTTGGGGCCGAAGCTGAAATAAATCAGGGCTTCGATGCGCTCGGGAAAGGCCAAGCGGCCTTAGGGTTGAGCGTGGTCTGTGCCGCAGGGGCAGCAGGCTTTTCAGGGGCAGCAGCTTTTTTCGCAGCGGCCTTCTTAGCCGGAGCGGCTTTCTTTGCAGGCGCCGCTTTTTTGGCCGGTGCAGCTTTCTTTGCAGGCGCCGCCTTCTTAGCCGGAGCGGCTTTCTTTGCAGGCGCTGCCTTCTTAGCCGGTGCAGCTTTCTTCGCAGGCGCTGCTTTTTTGGCCGGAGCGGCCTTCTTTGCAGGCGCTGCCTTCTTAGCCAGAGTGGCTTTCTTCGCAGGTGCCGCTTTTTTTGCGGCTGGTTTTTTTGCAGTTGCCATGACTATCTCCTTGATCAATTTACAAAGAGCACTTTTTGCCGATCTTTTTGACAAAAAGAGATCCATGTGGTTGGGTCGGTTCCCAGCGACATGAACGGGGTGTCACAGTCCACAGGCAGTCGGGATACACCGCCACGGAACCATGAAATTGAGAAACAGGGTTCAAAGCATTATTCCCAGGACAATGCTCCGCCTGATTGGTATTCAATGACGCGGGTCTCAAAGAAGTTGCGCTCCTTTTTGAGGTCTATCATTTCGCTCATCCAGGGGAATGGATTCTCTTCATGGGGGAACAAGGCCTCTAGGCCGATCTGCGTGGCACGGCGGTTAGCGATGTAGCGCAAATATCCCTTGAACATAGACGCGTTCATACCCAATACGCCGCGCGGCATGGTGTCTTCCGCATAGCGGTATTCAAGCTCGACTGCTTTTTCGAACAAGCCCTTGATTTCGGCCTTGAATTCCGCCGTCCACAGATGCGGATTTTCCGCCTTGAGTTGGTTGATCAAATCAATGCCGAAATTACAGTGCATAGACTCGTCGCGCAAAATGTATTGGTACTGTTCGGCAGCGCCGGTCATTTTGTTCTGCCGCCCCAATGCCAAGATCTGGGTAAAGCCCACATAAAAGAACAAACCTTCCATCAGGCAGGCGAACACGATCAGGGACTTGAGCAAGGTCTGGTCGGTTTGCGGCGTACCCGTATGGAAATGCGGGTCCATGATCGCTTCGATAAACGGAATGAGGAACTCGTCCTTGTCCCGGATCGACTTGACTTCGTTGTAGGCGCTGAAGATTTCACCTTCGTCTAAGCCCAGGGATTCAACGATGTACTGGTAAGCGTGGGTGTGAATGGCTTCTTCAAAGGCCTGGCGCAGTAAAAACTGGCGGCATTCGGGTGCCGTGATGTGGCGGTAGGTGCCCAGCACAATATTGTTGGCTGCCAGCGAATCGGCGGTGACAAAAAATCCCAGATTGCGTTTGACCATGCGACGCTCGTCCTCAGTCAGGCCGTTCGGGTCTTTCCAGAGTGCAATGTCGCGGGTCATATTGACCTCTTGGGGCATCCAGTGGTTGGCGCAAGTAGCCAGGTATTTTTCCCAGGCCCATTTGTATTTGAAGGGCACTAACTGATTCACGTCGGTCTGGCCGTTGATGATGCGCTTATCCGAAGCGCGCACGCGCTGCGGCGTTGCAGCAGCCGCTGTTTGCGCTTTGGCGGCAGCCGGCGCTGCAACCTGCATGACCGGCGTATCCACAGCGGCAGCCATCGCCTGCGGGTTCAATGCCGGCGTACGGGCATAGGCTTCGCTGGCCGCATCCAAGGGGTTTGCTGCGAAAGCCTGCAGTGAGGCCGGTTTTACTTCTTCATCCCAAGTCAACATAAGAGTTCCAATATTTCTAAATTAGTACAGCACGGTCTGGCGTGCCAGTGAGTTGGTAAGTCAGCGCTGAAATTTCAGGTCGGTCATTCGCATCCGCACTGCTTCATTGGCAGGCTTCACAGGTGGGATCGTCCACGCCACAGAATTTGATATCTGTCGCCGCACTGCTGCTCAACTCCATTTGCTGCTGCGCCACCGCCGCTGCCGCTTCCAGCAATGACCCGCCCGAAGGCGCGGTAGTTTGCGTTGAGGACACTGAGTTCATACGACCCGAACTGACGGTGGATTTCTCCGCATGCGTAGCCGACATGGTGCGCAAATAGTAGGTGGTTTTCAAACCATGCAGCCAAGCCAGTTTATAGGTTTCATCCAGTTTTTTGCCCGAAGCACCTGCCATATAAATATTGAGCGACTGGGCTTGGTCAATCCACTTTTGACGACGCGCTGCAGCCTCCACCAGCCAACGGGTTTCTACTTCAAACGCGGTGGCATACAACTGCTTGATTTCATGCGGT
>JBBAPY010000128.1:0-8648 GCA_040400635.1 Rhodoferax sp. | reverse complement strand
CATAGGCACGCCAAGCGCTGCAACAGCAGCAGCGCGGCGAGTGCCTGACGCTCAGGTCTGGCTGCGTTTTTTCACGCTGACTTTGGGTTTGGGTTTGGCGCGGCGCACATTGCCACCCGCGGTTAAACGCTGGTTGCCCAGCACCCGCAGGGTTTTCACCTCGGGCCGTTGGCCCGGGCGTTTGCTGAATTTCAGCACCTTGACGTCGCGCGGACCGGCTTTGCGGTCTTCGTCCAAAGCCTTTTCTTTGGCCACTGCCGGGCGCCAGAGCACAATGAGCTTGCCGATGTGCTGAATCGGCGCAGCGCTGAGCTCCTCGGCCAGGGTCTGGAACATGGCTTCGCGCGCTGCGCGGTCGTCTGAAAACACCCGCACTTTGATCAGGCCGTGCGCATTGAGGGCGGCATCGGTTTCTTTTTTGACATTGGCCGTCAGGCCGTCGCCACCGACCATGACTACCGGATCGAGATGATGGGCCAGGGCGCGCTGCGCTTTGCGCTCTGTGGGACTAAGTTGGATAAGGGGCATGGGGCTATTATCGGCGCAATGAAAAAGCCGTCCGTCTCTTCGCCCTCGGTGCCCGTTGCGGCCAAGGCGGCACGCGGCGGCAAGGTCAACAAGGCCTGGCTGCACGACCATATCAACGACCCCTACGTGAAACTGGCGGCCCGCGAAGGCTACCGGGCGCGGGCGGCCTACAAGCTCAAAGAAATTGACGAAGCCTTCGGCCTGGTCAAGCCCGGTCAGGTGCTGGTGGACCTGGGCTGCACGCCGGGCGCCTGGAGCCAGTATTTGCGCCGCCGCTTGGCTCCGCAGGGCGCCGCAGCGGGCGCTTTGGACGGGAAAATTATCAGCTTGGACCTTTTGCCGATGGAGGCCATCGAAGGCGTGACCTTTATTCAAGGCGATTTTCGCGAGGCCGATACCTTGCAAAAACTCGAATTAGCCCTGGACGGCGCCCAAGCGGATATGGTGGTCTCGGACATGGCGCCCAATCTTTCTGGTATCTCCTCGGCGGACGCGGCCCGGGTCGAATACCTGGTGGAGCTGGCCATTGAATTCGCCCAAAACCACATGAAAAAGCAGGGGGCCCTGGTGGCCAAAGTCTTCCACGGCGGCAGCTATAACGCGGTGGTAGGGCGCTTTCGCGAGGCATTTCAGACGGTCAAACCCTTTAAGCCCAAAGCCTCGCGCGACCGTTCCTCGGAGACTTTTTTGGTCGGTATCGGACTGCGTTAGGCGCAGGTGGAGGTTAGTAAAGCGTGCATGGCCTTGTGCGATTTACGGCCACTACGCGCAAATACCGCTGAAATCCCGCTTGAAAAGCCTAAAATGAAGCTCATGTGACATGGGTATTTCCCGGCTCACGCCCTAACTGGAGCTTCGCTTGAACAATCAGTGGTTTTCCAAAATTGCAGTCTGGCTGGTCATCGGCCTGGTACTTTTTACGGTATTCAAGCAATTTGACTCGCACAACGGCGGCGGCGCCGTGACGCTTGGCTATTCCGATTTTCTTGAAGAAGTGCGTAACAAGCACATCAAGAGCGCTGTCATCCAAGAAGGCCAGGGCGGCACGACAGAGATCGTCGCAGTCACCGCAGACGAGCGCCGGGTCAGAACCACAGCGACTTATCTGGACCGTGGCCTGGTAGGTGATCTGATTGCCAATGGCGTTAAGTTTGATGTCAAACCGCGTGAAGAAGGCTCTTTGTTGATGACCTTGCTGGTGAGCTGGGGTCCGATGCTGCTGCTTATCGGTGTCTGGATTTATTTCATGCGCCAAATGCAAGGCGGCGGCAAGGGCGGCGCTTTCAGTTTTGGTAAAAGTAAAGCGCGCTTGCTGGATGAAAACACCAATACCGTGACCTTTGCCGATGTGGCGGGTTGCGACGAAGCCAAAGAAGAAGTCAAAGAAGTCGTGGACTTCCTGAAAGACCCCAGCAAATTCCAAAAACTCGGTGGTCGCATTCCACGCGGCTTGCTGCTGGTGGGCCCTCCGGGCACCGGTAAAACCCTCTTGGCTAAGTCGATTGCCGGCGAAGCCAAAGTGCCGTTTTTTAGTATCTCCGGTTCCGACTTTGTGGAAATGTTTGTCGGCGTGGGCGCGTCGCGCGTACGTGACATGTTTGATAACGCCAAGAAAAACGCGCCCTGCATTATTTTTATCGACGAGATTGACGCCGTAGGTCGCCAGCGTGGCGCCGGCCTGGGTGGAGGTAATGACGAACGCGAGCAGACGCTCAACCAGATGTTGGTGGAGATGGATGGTTTTGAGACCAATGTCGGCGTTATCGTGGTCGCTGCCACCAACCGTCCCGATATTTTGGATGCCGCTTTGCTGCGCCCCGGTCGTTTTGACCGGCAGGTGTATGTCACGCTGCCTGATATTCGCGGGCGCGAACAAATCCTCAACGTGCACATGCGCAAGGTGCCGCTCGGGCAAGACGTGAACGCCGGCATCATCGCCCGTGGCACGCCCGGTATGTCGGGCGCTGACTTGGCGAACTTGTGCAATGAGGCCGCGCTGATGGCGGCCCGCCGCAACGCCCGTTTGGTGGACATGGAAGACTTCGAAAAGGCCAAGGACAAAATCCTGATGGGCCCCGAGCGTAAGAGCATGGTCATGCCCGAAGGCGAGCGTAAAAATACCGCCTACCATGAGTCCGGCCATGCGTTGATAGGCAAGCTCTTGCCCAAGTGCGATCCGGTGCACAAAGTCACCATCATTCCGCGTGGACGCGCTTTGGGCGTGACGATGAGCCTGCCCGCGCAGGACCGCTATTCCTATGACAGCGAATACATGCTCAACCAAATTAGCATGCTATTTGGCGGACGTATCGCCGAAGAGGTGTTTATGAACCAGATGACCACCGGCGCCAGCAATGACTTTGAGCGCGCCACATCGATTGCCCGCGATATGGTGATGCGCTATGGCATGACAGACGCGCTGGGCCCCATGGTGTATGCGGAAAACGAAGGCGAGGTGTTCCTAGGCCGCTCGGTGACCAAGACCACCAATATGAGCGAACAGACTATGCAAAAAGTCGATGCAGAGGTGCGCCGCATCATCGACCAGCAATACCAGTTGGCGCGCAAGCTGATCGAAGACAATAAAGACAAAATGCATGCCATGGCCAAGGCCTTGCTGGAGTGGGAGACTATCGATAGCGACCAACTCGATGACATTATTGCCGGCAAAGATCCGCGCCCGCCCAAGGATTGGACGCCCCCTAGCACCACCCCTGGCCCAAGCGACGGCGGCGGCAATGCGGCGCCCGCCGCAACGCCAGAGCCGGCCGCCACAGTGGCCTGAGCGCAACCGGGCGTGCTATGCGGTAAACGGGGCTTTAGGCCCCGTTTGCACGTTTAGAGCAGCTTTTGAACCCATCCGCACCTCGAATGCACATTTGGCAAACCAGCCGCTTTGATATTGACCTGTCGCATCCCCGCATCATGGGGATTGTGAATGTCACGCCCGACTCGTTTTCCGATGGCGGGCTGCACGCCAATGCCTTCGCCGCACAGCGCCATTGCGAGCAATTACTGCAGGAAGGTGCTGACATCCTGGACATCGGTGGGGAGTCCACCCGCCCGGGCGCGCAACCCTTATCCCATGCTGATGAGCTCGCCCGCATCCTGCCGGTAGTGCGCCATGCCTTGACTTTGGGCGTGCCGGTATCGGTGGATACCTACAAACCGGCAGTGATGCAAGCGGTATTGGACCTTGGCGTCGACATCATCAACGATGTGTGGGCGCTGCGCTGGGTAGCCCCTGGTTCTGCGCAAAGCGGCGTGGACATAGTGACCGGGCATGGCCGTTGCGGGGTCTGTTTGATGCATATGCATGGCGATCCGCAGACCATGCAGTTGTCTCCCATGGAGGGCGATGTGTTGGCCCCGGTGATGGAGTTTTTGGGGCAGCGAAGTCAAGACCTTATGGCACGCGGCGTGCAACGTGCGCGCATTTGCATAGACCCCGGTATCGGTTTCGGAAAAACCGTTTCGCAAAATTTCAGTTTGTTGGCGCGACAGTCAGAAATTGTCAGATTGGGCTTTCCAGTTTTAGCGGGCTGGTCACGCAAGTCTTCCTTAGGCGCGGTGACCGGTGCCGCCGCCAATGAACGCGTCGTGGCCAGTGCTGCTGCCGCACTATTGGCAGTGCAAAATGGTGCCCGTATTGTCCGGGTGCATGATGTGCTGGCCACCGCGTATGCCTTGAAGGTGCTCAGCGCTGCGCAAGTGGTGGCAAAGCAATAGACACGCCGGACCTTAGCTGTTTTTCTTATAAAACTAATCATTTATGACACGTCAATATTTCGGAACCGATGGCATTCGCGGCACCGTGGGCCAGCCACCGATTACGCCGGACTTCATGCTGCGCCTAGCCCATGCGGTAGGGCGCGTACTCAAGCGCAGCGAAGCGCGCCCCACCGTCTTGATTGGCAAGGACACCCGCATCTCGGGCTATATGCTGGAAAGTGCCTTGGAAAGCGGGTTTAACTCCGCCGGTGTGGATGTGGTGCTCCTAGGCCCTTTGCCCACCCCGGGCGTAGCCTATTTGACGAGGGCGCAACGTGCGTCCTTGGGCGTGGTGATCAGCGCCAGCCACAACCCCTTTGAAGACAATGGCATTAAATTTTTCAGCGCGCAAGGCAGCAAACTGCCAGATGCATGGGAGCAATCGGTGGAAGAGGCCTTAGCCCAGTCTGCGGTGTGGGAAGCTTCAGCGCATTTGGGCAAAGCCAAACGGCTAGACGATGCGGCGGGACGCTATATCGAGTTTTGCAAGAGTACGTTTGCATCCGACCTGACGCTCAAGGGCCTCAAAATTGTCGTTGATGCGGCGCATGGCGCGGCCTACCAGATCGCACCCAAAGTATTTCATGAACTGGGCGCAGAAGTCATCGCCATCGGCTGCGCACCCGATGGTTTGAATATCAATAAAGATGTGGGTGCCACCCATCCCCAAGCGCTCGTGGCGGCCGTGTGCCAGCACGGAGCACATTTCGGGGTTGCACTCGATGGAGATGCCGATCGTCTGCAAATCGTGGATGCGCAAGGGCGCTTGTACAACGGTGACGAGTTGCTGTACTTGATGGCCGATGAGCGCCTGACGCGCGGTGACGCTCTAGGCGGCGTGGTCGGCACCTTGATGACGAATATGGCGGTCGAGCTGGCCCTGAAGGCGCGCGGCTTGGAGTTTGTACGGGCGAGGGTGGGAGACCGCTATGTTTTGGAAGACCTGCAGGCGCGCGGCTGGATTTTGGGGGGTGAGGGCTCTGGCCATCTGCTGGCCCTGGACAAGCACACCACCGGCGATGGCCTGGTTTCTGCATTGCAAATTTTGCAAGCTTGTGTGCGGGCTGGAAAAACCATGGCGCAATTGTTGGATGGAGTAGCGCTGTTCCCGCAAACATTGATCAATGTGCGCCTTGCGCCGGGCGCGGACTGGAAGTCCAACCTGGCCATGCAGCAAGCCATTGCGCAAGTGCAATCCGACTTGGCCGACCAGGGACGCGTGCTGATACGCGCCAGCGGCACCGAGCCGGTGGTCCGCGTAATGGTAGAGGCGCGCGATGCGGCAGTTGCACAAGCCAGTGCCCAGCATATTGCGCAGACACTGCAATGACTACGCCTAAACACCCCATT
The DNA here is from genome assembly GCA_040400635.1 of Rhodoferax sp. Lineage (GTDB taxonomy): Bacteria > Pseudomonadota > Gammaproteobacteria > Burkholderiales > Burkholderiaceae_C > Allorhodoferax. Next base: position 2,999 of record JBBAPY010000128.1, on the reverse strand, counting down.
CACATCTGCCGCGTGGACTACGCGGACCCGGTGCACGCAGTCGCCCTGGTCGAATTACTCGATGCTTATGCCCATGACCCCATGGGCGGTGGCGCTGGTTTAAGCGATTACGCCAAAACCCATGTGGTAGCCGGCTTGGCTGCGCGCCCCCAGGCCTTTAGCGTGCTTGCGTTTACGCAAGATGCGGCCCAGACGCCGGTTGGCCTGGTCAATTGCATCGAAGGTTTTTCTACTTTTGCTGCCAAGCCCCTGGTCAATATCCACGATGTGATCGTGCTGCCCGCTTGGCGCGGGCATGGCGTGGCTGGCGCGATGTTGGAGACCGTGGTGCAGATAGCCCGGGATCGCGGTGCCTGCAAACTGACTTTGGAAGTGCTCTCAGGCAACCAAAAGGCGTTGCGCGCCTACGCCAAACTCGGCTTTGATGCCTACCAACTATACCCCGAGGCGGGGACGGCCCAGTTTTTACAAAAGTGGCTCGATTCCAGTAGCTCGGATATCTCAGAATCTAAATGAGCGCGCTGGCACCGGATGCCTAAAAAAATGGCCACCCGAAGGCGGCCATTTATGCTTCCTGTACACCAGGTCAGCTTGTCTATTTAAAGGGCGATGCGCTCAAAAAGCGCATCGTCGCATCAACAAGCAAACCTTAAGCGTACTTAGAAGTTGTAGCGGATACCGAAAGTGATAGCAGTCGGGTCGTTACCAGCAACGGTTGTTGCGGGGAAGTTATCGGCGGCTGTGAAGGTCCCCTTAGCTTTGGTGTTGTTAGTGATCTGCGCGAAATTGCCATACAGCGTGGTTTGCTTGTCCAAGGCATAGGCTGCTTCCAAGGCCAGCATGGTCAAATCGTCTGCGGCATTGGACGCGGACTCGCCGGACATTCCGTAGTTGAACTTGTAGGTCATGGCGCCATCGACATAATTCACCACAAACAATGTGTTGGTGGTCTTGCGTGCGTTAGCGGCGAGGGGCGCCTGGTTGTCCAAGGCGCTCACTACGATCGCACCGTTCAGTTCACCCATTTTGGCGCCTAAGGTGAATTTGGTAGCGGTCATGCCAAAGGCTTTGTCTGACACTGCTTTGGATTGGGTGGCGATGCCGGCGTTGTAGGTGCCATTGTTCCACTCTAAAGAGGCAGCGTACAGGGGCTGGTTCGTTGTCGTAGTTTGCGATTCGTCAGGTGAGTAGGAGGCTTTCACCACCATATCGGCAAATTTCGGGCTGATGTACACCAGGTTGTTGGTTTGGCGGGTGTGCACATTGTCGAAGTTGCTTCCGGCAGTTTTTGTGCCTTTACCGTGAATGATGACCTCCATGGCCTCGCCTTCGCCGTACAGGGTTCCTGCAAATCCGCCGGCATCCAAGCTTTTCAGTGGAGTATCGTAGTTGCCGACCAAGAACGTACCCATGGAGTTGCTCTTAATACCGACAAAGCTGTTACGGCTAGCGAGGTAGCCTGCATTGGTGGCAATATTTTGAGCCTTGCCATCTTCAGGGGAAAACATGGACTCCACTTGAAACACGCCAGTCAAATCGCTGCTGATACCGCGCTCGCCCTTGATGCCAAAGCGTGAAGCAAAGTTTTGCAACATGGTTTTTGTTAACGCGCCATCGTTTGCGCTCTCAAGGCCTAGGTCCAGGCGACCATAGAGGGTCACCGCCGGTGCTGTTTGTGCGAACGCAGAAGTAGCGAGCAACATGCCGGCGGCCAGTGCCATGGCGGTTTTCTGGGCAGTCATAGTCATAAAGTACTCTTTCAGTTAGGGTTTGAACTAATGCCAAAATTCAAAAATGCTTGAATTGACGGCGCAAGTGTGGTTTTTTCACATGTCAATTCAGTGAATTAGGGTAATTACTGATTGCGTGTATCGTTTTTACAACGTTGTTTTTGGCATTTATTTCGTCATGCCAGCGTCATGTAACGCGCTTAGGCTGTAGTTGTAATTTTTATTCGGAGTATTTATGTTCACTAAAGCTGTTTGCGTCGCTGCCATCTTGGCCGCACAAGTCACTGTCAGCTGGGCGCAAAGCCCAGCCAAACCCTTTAGCTTTGGCTTGTGGGGCGATATGCCTTACAAAAAAGCGGGCGATGATGCCAAGCTGCCCGTCGTCCTGCAAAGCATCAACCGTTCCGATATCGCGTTTTCTATGTATGACGGTGACATCAAGGACGGTAGCTCCAAGTGCACCGATGATGTGTACGCCGATGCGCTTAAAATGTTCGGCACCATGGTCAAGCCGGTGGTCTATGTGCCAGGTGACAACGAATGGACCGATTGCCACCGCACCAATAACGGCGGTTACGACGGCTTGGAGCGCCTAAGCTATATCCGTAAAGTCATGTTCCCCACCAGCAACAGCCTGGGCCAAACCACCATGGCTTTAGAGCACCAAGGCAAATTGGGTGAGAAATTTGTAGAGAACACCCGCTTTGCCCACGGCGGCGTGGTGTTTGTCGGCATTAACCAGCCTGGCAGCAACAACAACCTGATCATGACCGAGAAGGAGTGCAAAAACAAAAGCGCCCGCGATAACGCACAGTGCGATGCCTCTAACGCTGAATACTTGGAACGCGACAGTGCCAATGTGGCTTGGATGCAAGCGTCCTTCGCTGCCGCCAAAACGCAAAACGCGGTTGGTATCGTGGTGGTTACCCAAGGGGACCCTGGCTTTGATTGGCCTGAAACCGAAGAGGTGGACGAAAGCACCGATCCGGCTTTCAGCGGGTTCCGCCATTTCATGTCTAAGCTGGTGGAGCAAACCGAGCAATACGCCGGTCAGGTGTTGTTTGTTCATGGTGACACCCACTTCTTCAAACTCGACAAACCCCTGTACAGCCCCACCAAACTGCTGCCCAACTTCACCCGCTTGCAGACTTTTGGCAGCCCCAGCCTGCATTGGGTCCGCGTCGTAGTAGAGCCATCTAGCGCGAATGTGTTCACCGTACATCCGGTCATTGTGAAGTAAGTCCCCAGGCCCCTTGTTCCAATCCAGGT
>JBBAPY010000127.1:0-8651 GCA_040400635.1 Rhodoferax sp. | reverse complement strand
CGGTTTATCGTGGGTCTATTTGGTGTTTGGCAGCACCGCGTTGGTGGCGGGACTGTTTGCGGGCATCAAGCCTGCCGTGACGGCCATCGTGCTGCAAGCGGCCTGGCGCATCGGCACGCGCACGCTGCGCCACCGATTGTTGTGGGCACTGGCGGCCTTGTCCTGGTTTGCGCTGTATGTCTTGCAGGCGCCTTTCCCGGCTATCGTGCTGGGTGCGGGGCTGATAGGCGCCATCGGCGGGCGCTTTGCGCCACACGTGTTTCAGGCGGGTGCCAGCCATGCGGCCAAGGCCGGACCGCACGCGCCCGCTTTGATTGATGACGACACCCCCACCCCCGCACATGCGCGTTTTACGCTGGCCGGTCTGGTGAAGGTGCTGGCCTTGGGGCTCATGCTATGGCTACTGCCCATGGCGCTGCTGGTGCTGACGCAAGGCTGGGAACATACGCTGACGCAAATGGCCTGGTTTTTCACTAAGGCAGCGCTGCTGACTTTTGGCGGCGCCTATGCGGTGCTGCCCTATGTGTACCAGGGCGGCGTGGAGCAGTTTGGCTGGGTGACGGCGGCGCAAATGATCGATGGCCTGGCGCTGGGCGAGACCACGCCGGGGCCGCTGATCATGGTGGTAGCTTTTGTGGGCTATGTGGGTGGACACACCCAAGCACTGCTAGGCCCGGACCATTTGTTTCTGGCCGGTGCGCTGGCCGCCACGGTGGTGACCTGGTTTACTTTTTTGCCTTCGTTTGTGTTCATCTTGGCGGGCGGGCCTTTCATCGAATCGACGCACCAGGATTTGCGCTTAAGCGCGCCGCTCACCGCGATTACCGCCGCCGTGGTCGGCGTCATCGTCAGCCTGGCGCTGTTCTTTGGTCAGCATGTGTTTTGGCCGCAAGGCATGGGTGGGCGTTTTGATGCGGCATCCGCTGTCATAGCCGTAGCCGCTGCGCTGGCGCTGATCCGTTTTAAGCGGCCCGTGGTGCAGGTGATCGCTGCTTGTGCGCTGGCGGGCTGGGCTTTGTCTGTGTTGGCTTGAGCCACGGCATAAGCTCACAAGGCCTTCAGGCAAACAAGCCATGCAAATACCAAGCAGCACCCTGCCCCTGGGCGGCGCCTAAACGCTCGCGATAAACCCAGAGCAAACCCTGGCCGGGGCTGTGGGCGATGTAGTAATCGCGCTGTACTTGCGGCCCCGTGTCCCAGGCCTGCAACTCCAAGCGCTGCGGCCCGGCCAGCAAGGCCAGCGGGCCGTCCCACTGGGGCAAACCATCAGCGCCGCTGCATAGGCTGCGCACCTGGGGCAACAACCAAGTGGGATAAAGCGCCTGCGCGGCGATGGTGCTGGCTTGCGATGTGGCGCGGGTACCCAAGGCCATGCCAGTTTGCGCTGCGGCACTGGTCGTTCGTCCTATGCCGGTTGACACCACGGCGCTTGCCTGCGCGCCCAGCGCTTGCCAGGTCTGCATGCACTCGGGGCGATGCTCATCTTGCAAGGTCACGGCGCGCACGCTGTCAGGCCCCAGGCGCGCAGCCACCCGCTCCAGCAAATGGTGCAGGCTGTCGCCGCTGCGCAATTCATCGGGCAGCAGGCTCAGGCTTTGGCCGTGCAATGCGCAGGTTTCCAGCGTACGCAGGCGCAAATACAAAACCGGCGCAGGCAGCGTGACCTGCGCCAGGTGTTCGGCCAGCAGACGCTCCAAGTGGCGCGGGTCTTGGGTGGGTTCGGCGGTACGCAAGTGCAGGCGGCCATAGCCATCGCCTTGGTGCCAAGCGTCCCTGTGACGGGCATTGGCACGGCGCGCATCGAGCTGCCAGCGCAGCTCCAGCGCCAGCACCCCGTGCTGGCGGGCGCGCAACCACAGTTGCAACTGCGCCAGCAAACGGCGCGCGCCAAACAACATGGCTGCGGCCGATTCGACCTGCGCGGCCAGTTCCAGCGGCGCATCAAACACCTCGGGCAGGCGCAACCAGGCATAGGTCTCGAGCGCGGCGCCATAAGCCTGGTCCAAAGCCGTCAGCAGGGGCGCGCCAAAGCGGCGGGCCACGCCGCCGCGCGGCAAGGCGCGCAAATGGCCCCAGGTGGTACAGCCCAAACGCTCCAGCGTGGGTAGATGCGCCTGCGCTGCGGCCAGCGTGTGCAAAGGCAAGGCATCGGGCGGCAGTGGCGGCTGGGCCAATTCGCCCGCCTGCTGCAAAGCATCGCAGGCCAGGCGCGCCAGCGCGAGCAAAGCGCTCTCGCCATGCGCGTACTGCATAGGCAGGGGCGCGTGGCCGGGCTGCAACAGCGCTTGCACCAGCGCCTTGCGTCCGCTAAACAAGCGCTCGCTGGCCGAGATTTCCAGCACCAAGGCCTGCTGCACTTGCGCCACCCAGGGCGTAAATTGCAAACTCCACCAGGTCAGCGCCGCCAGCGGGTCAGCCCAGGCCGTAGCGCCTGAAAACTCTGTTCTCGCATCCGGGGAAGTAGCGCCGCACAAAGCGCTTGTAAGCGGCAAGGCCAGTAATGGCGCATAGCCACTTGCACCGGCATCACGGCCAGCAGCGCGCTGCGCGTCTTGCGGACGCACGGCAAGCCAATAGGGCTTCATGGCGCCGCCCTGCGCGGTTGCAAGACAGCGATGTGCGCTGAGGTGGTCTGCGCTGGGGCGGCCTGCAGGCTTGGTGCAGACTCTGCCGCAGGCGCCGACTTGGCGCTGGCCAGCACGCGCAACAGCGCTGCTGGGCGTGCCGCCAGATGCAGGGGCCCGTCCAGCGGTGGGCCGCGGCGCTTGAGGATGTGCAGCGAAAGCGCCGCGCCATCGTCCAAGTCCAATAACAAGCGCAGCACAGCAGGCGAGGCCTGGGTCTGCGCGGCGCTGGGGCGCAGCACGAAAAGCAGTTTGTGGTGTTCGGCAGCAGCCCACTGCAAACGGCGCAATTGTTCGGGGCGCACCTGCGGCAGCCAGGCCAGCACTGCATCCACCGCCGCGCAGCGCAGCGCTTGCTCGCTCAGCCACAGGGCGGCCGTGCCCTGGCTGTCCGGCGCGCCCAGCCAGAGCAGGCGCTGCGCCTGCAAACCCTGGGCCTGCAAGGCGGGCGCAAATGGCAGATAGGGCGGCGCCACCAGCACCACCGGGCCGCTGCCGCTCGAAGCCAGCGCGGGCAGCAGCAAGCGCCACTCGTTATGCACACCCGGGGCTTGCAGCAATTCGGTCAGCGCGCCCACCGGCCAACCGCCACCGGGCAATTGGGCGTCCAGCGCCGTGTTGCCACTAGACAGGGTTTGCGCACGCGGTGCGGCCAGCGCATCGGCCCGCCAGACGTCGGCGCGCAGCAGCCCCGGCGCAGTGCGCTCGGGCAAGTCGGGACTCGGGGCAGGCAAGGCGGACATGGGTTAAAAATACTGTAAATAAATACAGTATATGGCAGCTTGGCGCGCTGCACTGGCGCACTATGCAGCGCCCTTACCGACACGCAGTTTGCGTCAGGTGGTGGCTAATGTGGCCACGCAAGCCAGCACACTGATGGCTGCCATGGATGTGGTGATCGCCGGGGTGTAGACGGCGCCCGCGTCAAGCCTTGTGAATCTCGTTGCCGATCGCTGGCCAGCGCTTGCGCATATGCAGCCAGGCCACCAGGCCAATGCCCATCATGCAAATCGACGTCGCTGCCAACGCGACCGCCGAATGCATCACCAAAGGCGAAATAAGGCCCGCAACGATGGCATTGGCCAGCGAGCCAATAAAACTTTGCAGCGAGGAGGCCATGCCGCGCCGCTCGGGGTACAAGTCCAGCACCAGCAGTGTGACCACCGGCACCATCATGGCCCAGCCAAAGGCAAAAATCGCCACCGGAAACAAGGCCCAGCTGACATGGGCGGTGAACAGCACATTGGCGACCAAATTGACCACCCCGATGCACAGCATGATGACAAAGCCGTTGCGGATCTGGCGCTTGGGCGTGATGCGCCCGGCCACCCGCCCGCTAACCCAGGCCCCGGCCATGATGCCGCCGATAGTGAACAGAAAAAACCAGAAAAAATGCTGCGGCGCTAAATGCAGCACCTCGCCCAAAAACACCGGCGCGCTGAGCACATACAAAAACATGCCGTTAAACGGAATGCCGCTGGCCAATGCGAGCGACACAAAGCGCGGGTCCGAGCCCAGTTGCCAATAGCCGGCCATCAAGTGCCGCACTTGAAAAGGCTGGCGCAGGCTGATGTGTAGCGTCTCGGGCAAGAGTCGGTAATTAGCGATCCACAAGACCACGCCGATCGCGGTGAGGAACCAGAATATCAAGTGCCAACTACCCCAAAGCAATAACTGGCCACCGATCAGCGGCGCAATCGCGGGGGCAATGCCAAAGTAAATCGTGATCTGGCTCATGACTTTTTGCGCTTGCGAGGGCGGGTACATGTCGCGCACTACCGCACGTGCCACCACAATGCCTGCGCCGGTGGAAAAGCCCTGCAGTGCACGGAAAAAAATCAGCTGCCCGATGCTTTGCGAAAGCGCGCACCCCATCGAAGCCAGGGTGAACACCGCCAAGCCCCAGAGCACCACCGGACGACGGCCAAAGCTGTCGGAAATCGTTCCGTGAAACAGCGACATAAATGCAAAGCCAAACAAGTAAGCCGACAAAGTCTGTTGCATGTGCAAAGGCGTAGTGCCCAGCGAAGCAGAAATGTCAGCAAAAGCCGGTAAGTAGGTATCGATGGAAAACGGCCCCAACATGCCCAGCACCGCCAGCAGCACGGCAAAAGCCCATTGGGGAAGACGCCACAGCGATTGGGCGTCAGGATGCATTGCAAGGGGGTGATGAGAGCATCCCCCATTGGAACATGGCTTACCGAATACCTTGTGAGGCTAGGATCTGCCGGACTTTGCCACTACGCAAAGGAAAGAGATAGCGATAGGGTAATAACCAAGTCTGCCAGGTCCAGACCGGGCGCTGGTCGTTGTGGGCATAGGCGCTGGCTTCAGCAAAGGGCAGTGCAGCCGCTACTTGACGGATACGCCGGCGTACTGGGAGGCGCGATTGACGTGCCTTAGCAATAGCCACCTGATACGCCGACGAGCCCTCTGCGCTGTGTTCGGCCAAAACGGTGCGCTGGTGCGCAAAAAGGCTTTGCAACTGCGGATGTTCGAAAAAGAAAGGGACGATGGTCAGCGGTCGCAAGTAGGCGGCTAAAGCCAAATCGGCCATGGAAAAAGTATCGCCCACCACAAAGGCGTGCACCTCTAGTCGTCGCGCCAAAGGCAGCAAGTAGTTTTCCAGCGCTTCATACAAATGCGAGGACTCCGATTGGTGAAATGCGAAGCGCTGGCATAAAAGCATCCCTAACATATGCCCCGCAATCCATCGCACGCCGGGCAAGGTAAAAAATCCGCCAGCTGCACGGCCTAAAAATAGCGTGCTCAATAGGCCGGGGCACTCCAGGATGACTTGCGTGTAGCCAAAACGGCGCGCGAGCAAACCCAATTTTGTATCGAATTCAATCAGCATCGCGTCTATCGCCCGCTGATTACTGAGATCTCCCGGATAGAGGGCTTGCACTTGAGGGTAATGTTTGCACAAGTAGCGCAGAACGGGGGTGGAGTCCATCACAAACTCGCTGCGCGTCGCATCGAAAATAGCGGGCACCGTGCGCCTGTTCATATGCAAGGGGAGAGGAAAGACAAGCAGCTCTTTTTTGCTGAATGCATGTATGTCGCAAATCTGCCAAGGCAGTCCAGCATACGCCAATGCCAAGCGAATTTTTTCGCAGTAGTGCGACCAGTGCAGTTCGTAAAGCGTAATCATTTTGCGTGCTCCCTTTGCGCGCATTATGAATATTTATTTGGAAATCATTTTTCTAAAAATAGCAGCCGGGTGCAAGCTGGCACCTTACACCTTCAGGACGGTAGCGCCTGCAAGCCATACCAGCCTTCGCCCGCCATCCAAACTGCGAGCAGCAGCATTAAGACCGTAGAAATATAGGGCGCTTTGGCGGCCCAGTCGCCAAAGCCGGACCAGCGCCTCGTCGCCTGCCCCACACTCCAAGCGGCCAGCACACCCGAAGCCACCATCGTGAGCGCCAGGCCCACGCTAAAGCTCAGCACCAGGGTGGCTCCCAGCGCGACTTGTTTGAGTTGCAGACACAGCAGAAGCACGGTAATCGACGCCGGACAGGGAATCAAACCACCGGTCAGTCCGAACACCAGAATTTGGCCATTGGTGGCATGGCCAGAGGCAAAGCGCTGGGTAATTTCCTGCGCATGTGCTCGTGCATGGGCATCCATGCCTGGTTCTGCATCCGATTTGGATGTGCTGAGCGTTTGCGCCGCGCCATGCGCGTGGGTGTGAGTCGCGCCATGCGCGTGTCCGTGGCTGTGATCGTGGCTGTGATCGTGATCGTGGCTGTGCTTGTGCGGATGCCCATGATCGTGCGCGTGCGCATGGGGCAATCCTTGCAGCCAAGTGCGGTAGGCCATCCACAGGGCGGTGGCGGCGATCAACACGGCAGACACCAGTTGCAGATAGGGCTCGCTTTGCGCGGCGTCCCACTGCCCCCCGAAATACAAGCCGCCCATGGCGACCGCCCAAACGATAGCGGTGTGCGATAGCGTTGCCGCCAGGCCCAGCAATACCGCCTGGCCGACCGTGCCGCGCACCGCGATGATGAAGGCGGCCATCATGGTTTTGGAATGCCCGGGCTCCAGTCCATGCAGCGCCCCCAGGGCGATGGCGCTAGGGATAAACCACCAGACGCCACTGTTGCCTTGCTGCAACAATTGGACAAATTCGTTCATGCCCGCACTATAAGCCCGCAAGTAAACCTAGGGTAAACCAGTAGTTTTATTAGCACTCTCTGTGTTTGAGTGCTAATATTCAGGCTTAAGACTAAAGGAGTCCCCTATGTCCCTCGCTATCGCCTCGAATACCGCTTTGGCTCCGGCCAACCCCTGGTCTTTGGTGCCGCCGCTTGGCAACCTGGACGCTTACATTTCCGCCGCCAACCGGCTGCCCATGCTGACGCTGGAAGAAGAACAGCGCTTTGCGCGCCAGTACCGCGACGACAATGACCTGGAAGCCGCCGGTAAATTAGTGCTTTCACACCTACGCTTGGTGGTGTCGGTAGCGCGCCAGTACCTGGGCTATGGTTTGCCGCACGGTGACCTGATCCAGGAAGGCAATGTCGGCCTGATGAAGGCCGTCAAGCGCTTTGACCCCGACCAGGGCGTGCGCTTGGTGAGCTACGCGCTGCACTGGATCAAGGCTGAGATCCATGAGTACATCCTGAAGAACTGGCGCATGGTGAAAGTGGCCACCACCAAGGCCCAACGCAAACTCTTTTTCAATTTGCGCTCTATGAAGCAGCGCTTCAAATCCAACGATGCCGCCGCTGACATGGCCACCCATCGCGAAACCTTGAGCCCAACACAGGTGCGGGCCATGGCCGACGAACTGAACGTCAGCACCGAGGATGTGCTGGAAATGGAAACACGGCTTTCGGGCGGCGACGTCTTGCTCGATCCCATGGCTTCGGACGATGGTGAAGAAGTCTATGGCCCGATTTCCTACCTGACCGATAGCAACCATGAGCCGCTGGCGGTAATCGAAGCGCACCGGCGTGATGTATTGGCCTCGGACGGTATCGCCAGCGCGCTGGAAGTGCTCGACCCGCGCAGCCGCCGCATCGTGGAAGAGCGCTGGCTCAAGGTCAACGACGACAACAGCGGTGGTATGACGCTGCATGAGTTGGCAGCCGAATACGGCGTGAGCGCCGAGCGCATCCGCCAAATCGAAGTGGCGGCGATGAAAAAAATGAAAACCGCGCTGGTCGATTACGCTTAATCGACGCGGGGTTTTTTACTTCAGCAACTGTGCGATATCCGCTGCCAGCACCGGCGCGCCGCTGCCATAGCGGGTGAACAAACGCAACTGACCTTTGGGGTCAAAAATATAGCTACCAGCGGAATGGTCCATGGTGTAGCTATCTGCGCTTTTTCCTGCTACTTTTTTGTAATAAATTTTGAAGTCTTTGGCCAGCGCCGGTAATTGCTCGGGCGTGGGACGCAATGCCAAAAACATGGGGTCAAAGTTGACCATATAGGCTTTGAGCAACTCCGGCGTATCGCGTTCAGGGTCTAGCGTCACGAACAGCGCCTGCAAGCGCTCACCGTCCTTGCCTAATAGTTTTTTGACCTGCGCCAGTTCGATCATGGTGGCGGGACATACATCCGGGCATTGGGTGTAGCCGAAAAACATCACTACCACTTTGCCGGCAAAGTCGCTAAGGTGGCGCAACTGTCCGTTGTGATCGTTCAGTTCAAAACCTTTACCGTAATCAGCACCCGTCACGTCCACGGAGCTGAAAGAAGGCTTGTTAGGGTTGCAAGCGGCCAGCAACAAGGCGGCGGCGCCCAGGCCCAGGCCCACGCGCATCATGCTACGGCGTTGCAACATGCCCGCCGTTTCAGGGAAAGCATGGTGTTTCATAAAAGGTAATGGTCCAGCAACAAGGCCGCAAATAACGCGCTGAGATGAATCAACGAAAAGCGAAAAGTAGCGCGCGCCAAGGTGTCCGAGTAGTTGCGCATAAGGCGCCAGGCATAGACACAAAACCAAACGCTTAAAACTACGGCGGCCGCCAGATACAGCCAGGAACTCATGCCGTACATAAAGGGCAGCAG
>JBBAPY010000126.1:0-8654 GCA_040400635.1 Rhodoferax sp. | reverse complement strand
ATAATAATCATGTCCACCGACTCAAACCTGCAACTGAGTTCGGGACATCGCCATGCTGTGGGCGCTACAAAGCTATGCCGGTATCAGTCCGTGGCTTTATCTGGCACTAGGCTATGCCTGCCTGGGTCTTGCCATCATGCGCTCCTACTATGAACACCGGCCTGCGGCGGACCCCCAGCACCGCATCGTCATTAACGAAGCAGGCTGGCTGTGGAGATTGCTTTTTCTCAACAACAATTACCACGCGGTTCACCATGCCCAGCCCAAGCTGGCCTGGTACCGCATCCCTGCGATGTACCGGGCCCACAAGGACTATTTTCTGGAACGCAACGGGGGCTATGTGTTGACCGGCTACTTTGCCTTTTTTGCCCGCCATGCTGTGCGACCGCTGGATACGCCGGGGCAGCAAACGCGGGATTTGCCGCCTGCCTACCGGCACCCCATATGAGTAAAGCGCAGATTGCCCTGCCCATGTACCTGGGCGCTGCGGATGCCGTGCAAACTCTTTGGTCGGTGTTGCGTGAGGCATTGGTTTTAAAAGGTCTGCAGCAATTGCCTGAGGCCATAAGCTGGCCGCAAGATTTGCATGCGCATTGGCGCGCCCCAGAGCTTTTGCTAAGCCAGGCCTGCGGCTACCCTTTGACGCATGCCTTGCAGGGCCAGGTGCAATTGCTAGGGTGCTTTCGCTATGCGGCGCCCGGCTGCGAAGGTATTTATTGCCGCAGCGTGTTAATCGCCCGCAAGGAATCCGCACACCTCGCCTTGGAAGATTTTCGGAACCAGCGTGTGGCTTTTAACAGTACCGATTCGCAATCGGGCCACAACGCTCTGCGTGCCCTGATAGCTCCGCTGACGCGGCAGGGCCGCTTTTTCAGCCAAGCGCTGGCCACTGGTGGCCATCGCCTCTCCGTGGATGCCGTACGCGAAGGCCGCGCCGACCTGGCCGCCATCGACTGCGTGACCTGGGCTTTGCTGCAAAAACATGATGCACCCGCCGCAGCAGGCCTGTGCACCATCGGCCACAGCGCCCCCTACCCCGGCTTGCCGCTGATCACGTCGCTGCATACCCCGCCCGAGCAGGTAAAGGCCCTGCGCCATGGCCTGCATGGCTTGATCACCACACCTGCGGCTGCACAAGCCTTGGGGCAGCTACTGATTGAAGGATTTGAAACACCGGACTTGGCGGTTTACCAACGCTGTATAGAAATGGAAAACAGCGCCATCGCCAGCGGCTATCCGCAATTGGCCTAGCAGGTTCCAAAGCGGATGCCCGCCTGGCGCAAAAACCGCCGGTAGGCGGCCGAAGCCTTGTCCGCTGCCGTGTGGGCTTCGGCTCGCACATCCAGCGGCAAGCAGGCCGGGCGCTGCGACTCCAGCACCGGTTGGTCCTGGGTAAAGATGGTGTGCTGGAAGGCCTGTAGCTGGGCCGCATCGGTCGCAAAGTCGGCCACTGCCAGGCGGAACCAAACGCGGCTGCGCTCCGGGCCCATGGGGCAAATAAACAGGGCGATCGACTCGCGCCAGCCCTGCACCGTCGTACTGCCGGCCTCGGGCACCTTGGTCAGCACCGCCGTATAAGGTCCCGTCACTTCATAGCGGTATTCCACCAGCGCGCCGCGCGTGCTGTGCAGATTGGACTGGGGTTGCCAGGCCTTGCAGCCGCTGGCCACCAAGCCGCTGGGGGTGGACTCCACCTGGTAATCGGGAATTTCGGGCGTGCCGCGCGCTCCTAGCCAGCCTTCGTGGACAAAGCCGAAATGGGCCATGTCCAGGAAGTTTTCCACAATGCGCGGCGCGCTGGTCGCGACATCGTAAGGCCCGCAATTGAGTTTGCGCAGGCGTGCGTCGGCCTCGGCTTCAAACTGCGGCAATGCCTGGGCAGCCGGGTCGCCATTGACTTCTGCGAGAGCGTGGGCGTCTATGCCGTCTATGGCGTCTTGAGCGCCACTGGCGCCGGTAGCGCCCGGCTGCAAACATACCCAAACCAATTCGCACCACACCTGCACCGCAAACACCCGCGCCGCATGGCCGGCAGGCGGCACAAAGCCGGGCAAGGCGGGCACCCGCACACATTGCCCTGAGGGCGCAAACTGCCAGCCGTGGTAGGGACACTCCAGCCGCCCGGCGCAAACCCGCCCCAGCGATAAACGTGCCCCCCGGTGCGGGCATTGGTCGACCCAAGCATGTACCCCGCCAGCCTCGTCGCGCCACAAAACCAGGCTCTGGCCCAACAACTGCACCGCCACCGGCTGCGCCTGCACATCGGCCAGCGCTGCCACAGGGTGCCAATGGGCGGATTCGATGGGATGCGGCAAGGTGGGTTCGGACATGGGGCGATTTTGCTTGATGCCCTGCGCCTGCCTAGATCGGCAGCGGGAGGAACACTTGCTAGACTTCCCCCGATGCGCGAACCCGACACCCAGCACACCCCGATGATGACCCAGTACTTGGGCCTGAAGGCGGACTACCCGGACACGCTGCTGTTCTACCGCATGGGTGATTTTTACGAGATGTTTTTTGCCGATGCCGAAAAAGCGGCGCGCTTGCTGGACATCACGCTCACGCACCGGGGGCAAAGCGGCGGGCAGCCGATTCCCATGGCCGGCGTGCCTTTTCATGCGGTCCAGGGCTATTTGGCCAAGCTGATCCGCCAGGGCGAATCGGTGGCGATTTGCGAGCAGGTGGGCGAAGTCAGCGGCAAGGGGCCGGTGGACCGCAAGGTGGTGCGCGTGGTCACGCCCGGCACGCTGACCGATGCCGAACTGCTGAGCGACAAGTCCGAGTCCATGCTGATGGCGCTGCACCAAGGCCCGCGCAACCGCTGCGGCCTGGCTTGGCTGAGCGTGACCCAAGGCCTGGTGCATTTGGCCGAATGCCATACCGATGCGGTGGCCGACTGGGTGCAGCGCATTGGCCCGAGCGAGCTGGCCTATAGCAGCGGCCTAACGCGCAGTTTGGAAGAGCGCCTCAAGCAATTGCGCTTTCACAGCACTTTGTCGCTGACAGCCCGGCCCGAATGGCAATTTGACGGCGCGCTGGGCCAGCGCAAATTATTGGAAGTGCTGCAAGCGGCCAGCCTCGCTAGCTGGAATGCACAAGAGCTGCCCCTGGCCCATGCCGCAGCCGGTGCGCTGCTGGCCTATGCCGAACACACCCAGGGCCGGGCGCTGGCGCATATCAGCGGTCTGGAAGTGCAGCGCGATGGCGAGCGCATCGACCTGCCTGCCAGCACACGGCGCAATCTGGAACTGACCCAAACCCTGCGCGGCGAAGAAGCGCCCACGCTGTTTTCATTGCTCGACACCTGCATGACGGGCATGGGCAGCCGCATGCTGAAGTCTTGGTTGCTAGGCCCCTTGCGCGAGCGCAGCCAGGCGCGTGCGCGCTTAGCTGCCATCCACGCGCTGCACCAGATGCAGGACCAGGCGCAAGCGCTGGGGCCGGTGCTGCGCAGCCACCTCAAAGGCAGCGCCGATGTCGAGCGCATAGCCGCCCGCCTGAGCCTGCGCCAGGTGCGCCCGCGTGAACTGCTGGGCCTGGTCAACACTTTGCATAAAAGCGGCTTGCTAGCGGATCAGTTGCAAGGGCAGCAAGGCTTGCTGAGCCGTATTGCGCAAGACTTGCTGGCCCCGCCAGACTGTGCCAACTTATTGCAAGCGGCGATAGCGCCCGAGCCTGCTGCCATGGTGCGCGACGGCGGTGTGATCGCCAACGGCTATGACGCAGACCTGGACGAACTGCGCGCCATCCAAACCAATTGCGACGCGTTTTTGCTGGACCTGGAAGTGCGCGAACGCGCACGCACCGGCATTGCCAATTTGCGCGTGCAGTTCAACAAAGTGCATGGTTTTTACATCGAAGTCAGCCAAGGCCAAAGCAGCAAAGTGCCCGACGACTACCGGCGCCGCCAGACCCTCAAAAACGCCGAGCGCTTTATCACGCCCGAGCTCAAAGCCTTTGAAGACAAAGCCTTGAGCGCACAGGAGCGCGCGCTGGCGCGTGAGAAGTTTTTGTTTGAACAATTGCTCGATCAATTGCAAGCTTTTGTGCCCACGCTGACCCGTCTGGCGCGGGCGCTGGCGGCGCTAGACGCGCTGTGCGCCTTGGCCGAGCGCGCGCTCACGCTGGGATGGTGTGCGCCGGAGTTTGTGGAGCATCCTTGCATCGAAATTTTGCAAGGTCGCCACCCGGTAGTGCAGGCGCGCTTGGCCGAACTGAGCAGCGGCAACTTCATCGCCAATGACACGCTGCTAGGCCCACGCCAGCGCATGCAAATCATCACCGGGCCGAACATGGGCGGCAAATCAACCTATATGCGCCAGGTTGCGCTGATCGTGTTGCTGGCCTCCATGGGCTCGTATGTGCCGGCCAAGGCCTGCCGCTTGGGGCCGGTGGACGCCATCCACACCCGCATAGGCGCAGCCGACGACCTGGCCAATGCGCAATCCACCTTTATGTTGGAGATGGTCGAGGCCGCGCAAATTTTGCACAGTGCCACGGCGCAGTCCTTGGTGCTGATGGACGAAATCGGGCGCGGCACCTCCACCTTCGACGGGCTTGCGCTGGCCGGCGCGATTGCCGGTCAGTTGCATGACAAAACCCAGTCCTTCACCCTGTTTGCCACACATTATTTTGAGCTGACCGAGTTCCCCGCTGCGCATCGTGCTGCGGTCAATGTGCACGTCAGCGCAGCCGAATCCGGCCGCGACATCGTGTTCCTGCACGCCATCGAAGCAGGCCCGGCCAGCCGCAGTTACGGCATCCAAGTGGCGCGCCTGGCCGGCATACCGGCGGCGGTGCTCAACCAGGCCCGCCACACCCTGGAGGCCTTGGAACAACAAGCCAGCACCGCCCAAGCCCAGGTCGATTTATTCGCCCCCGCCCCCGCGCCCGCCGCCACCGCACCCAGCCCACTAGAAGCCTACATCGCCTCCCTCAACCCCGACACCATGAGCCCCCGCGAAGCCATGGACGCGATCTACCAACTCACCAGCTTAATTGGGGTCAGAACCTAATTCAGCCTACTTAATTGGGGTCAGAACCCATTTATATTGAAAATCAATTCAAGAAGGAGCGCGATGTTCACTTACCTTTGCTTAGGCACCAATGATCTGGCCCGCTCGGTGCGCTTTTACGACCCGGTTATGGGTGCCTTGGGGCACCAGCGCTGCCATACCCCAGGAGAGGACGATTGGGACGGCCCGGCCGGTTGGGGTAGCTACAGCGATAAGGGCGTTCACGAAATTGCGCTTTGGCTGGGCAAGCCATTCGACGGGCAAGCAGCCACTTTTGGCAATGGCGTAATGGTCGCCTTCAAAGCGGACTCCTGGGTGCAGGTCAATGCCTTCCACGCGGCAGCCTTGGCGCATGGCGGTAGCTGCGAGGGCGCGCCCGGCCTGCGCACCCACTACAACCCGGACTTTTACGCCGCCTATGTGCGTGACCCTGAAGGCAACAAACTCGCCGCAGTGTGCCGAGGCTTTATCTCACCGCAAAATTAATTGGGTTCTGACCCCAATTAGACAATTAGAGGGAACGGGGGGATTCGAGTTCGCGCAGCAGGGCGTCGTAGCTGGCGCTTAGCTGGGGGTCGATTTGCTGCAGGGAGGCGGCGATGTCTTGGGCTTTGTCGGCTTGGGGTGTGGTGGGCGCAGCGGGGGCATCTGGCGCGGCATCTGCAAGGTGAATTTCATGGGCCGGGTGTTGGTGCCTGGGCAGCTCGGCGGCAGGGGCCAGCGCGGGAATGGCGGCAGTGCCGAATCCGTCCAGGCCTTGCATGCCGGTGCTCAGGTCACTGAACATAGTCGCAACCGGGGGCTGCGCCAACGCAGCCGCAGGCGCTGGCTTGCCGCCCGTTTGCAAAATGGCATAGGCCAAAGCCGAGCCGGCAAACAAGGCGCCGCTGACACAAATCCACAAAGCCCACAGCGCGCCGGCGTCCACTGCCTGCATGTCAAGCATGCCCCCTACTTCAGTGCCAAACCAGGCCCAAGGCAAGTCGCGCAGCCAATGAAAACCTTCCAGCGATGCCGGATGCAGCGCCAGCGCGACCACCAGCAAAACCAGGTTAACCACGGCAGCCCAAAAAGTAGCAATAAAAACCATGTGTCCTGCTCTCATTCAAAGGTTTGCACGATCTTGTCGCGCAACAGCGCGGCCAAATGGGCGCGCGCCTGGGCAATCGCCAGGGCTTCGTTTTCAGCGTCGACCGAATCGCCGGCGATCTCTACCAAACTGTGGCGGATGCGCTGAATATGCGCTTCGGTTTCCTGCAAGGAAGTTTGCAGTTGGCCGCGGCGCGCCGTGTGCTGGTCCAGCTCGCTGAGTAGTTCAAACACCTGCTGCAGGTAAAAACGGTTTTTGCGACTTTGCGCAATATCGGTGCGCGTCAAAAAAACCTGCATTTGCTGCGCCAGATTTTGGTGGCTGGCGGGCTTGGAAAGGGTGTTGGCAGGGCTGGCAGCCATCAAAGGCTGGGGCGCGTCTGGCGCGTCTTCTAGGGGGATGACTGCGTACGCAGACTCAAACGCGACTTGGGCAGCTTCTGCACTTTGCAAAGCGGGGCTGGCAGCTGGGCCATCAGACATGGTTTGGACTCCGAGGGCTAAGGGCTATTCGCGGGGGGCGAGGGGTGCCAATTCTAGAGGGTGCATGCAATTTAGCCGACTCTGACCTCTGCAAGTAAATCAGGGTGACGATCCAGTAGTTTGAATAACTTAACCAAGGCCAATGGCGGCTTCGTCTTTCCGTTCTCATAGCGCGAGAAGGCATTGACGCCACCACCAAAGAGTTCTGCCGCCTGCCGTTGGTCAAGATCAAGCTTTTTGCGTACCTTGGCGATGTACGCAGGATCGACGTAAGCGGCGTTTATCTGGCGTTGAAACATGCCCACCATTTCGCTGTAACGGTCGCCGTGGGCACGGTCCAAAACAACTTCGCCGCATGCAAGGCAAAACTCACCCGTGACTTCGGGGATGTTGGTGGTTTCACCCTTGTAGGTATAGGGCATGTCGCGCGTGTCTTGGGTCAATTCTGCCGCGCCGCAGCATGGACATTTCATAGTCATAGCTCCTTGAAGGAAACAATCAATAGATCATCAATAACGGTCAGTTTTAGGTAAACCTCAATACCGTCCGCCGTTATGCCACGGTACACGTCCTGCCAAATGCGATGGTCGCCATGGGTCGTCATGCTCTTGTAAAAGTCATCGGAGTTGAGCGCCAGGACGATGGCACACATCCCGGCCAGGTCATTGATACCAAGATCACGCGCGCCGACGAAGGCGCTTGCTGTAGCCCTGACCCGACCGGCTTGAACCAAGGCTTTGACGGCTGGCAACTTGCAATGGGGGTGAGCCTTTTTCCATGAAATAATTTTAACCTAATAAGTTAATTTAAAAATTAGGTTAAAGCTTCGGCCTTCGCAGCATGCTTTATCTGGCGCACAGCGCGGCGCCGGCTTCGGATTGGGGGATCGGGATCATTTATTGAATTTAGTCAATAAAGCCAAGCCCTTATGCTTTATGGCTTCAGAGAATCTGCGCACATCACCGTCGTATTTAATCAATAAGACAATGAGGGCCGTCAACAAGGTCAAATTCAATACGATGTAGAAAGCCATGGCTGTAGCTGAAACAGTTATGCAAGGAATTTTAAAATCAATAACAAACAACAACCAAAAAGTTCCAATCGCATTAATAGAACCATGAACGAAAAAGCTATCAAGAAATGACAAGCGAGATAAATATACATAACTGCAAACAAGCCCAAATAGAAACATTTGCATAATTGCTAATGGATAAAACCCAGTAGTCCAATACTGGTCATGCGATAACGCAAATAAGCAAGAGGAAAAAATAATCGATGCTTCCGCAGAAAATTTCTTGATCAAACCACCTAACAAGACCTTCCTAAAGATAAATTCCTCAAAAAATGGCCCCGCAACACATACCCCATAGTAAAAAATGGCAGGTGATTCGTCATAAAGCTCAGGCAACTTTTGGTAAAAACAAAAGTAGCTCCCTGAGTAAACCTGCTTAAACCCTTGGATTAATATGTTCGACAATGCAACCTGAACTGCAAGGGTCGTAAAAATAATAGATTTCAACATGAATAACAGTCCAATTGGAAACGGGGTGCAAGGACATTGCACCCCGCATACAGTCACCAATCAATGAACTCAAAGTAATTTCACAATGATGCGCGCAATCCTCAAGGCAGGACCACCAATTAGACCAATACCATATACCCCAGTCAAGCCTGGCTCCTGCGCGGGCCGGTAACTTGGAGAGCCGCTACTTCCACCTCCATCGCCCCAGCGGTCACCGCCAGCGACTACCTCCAACTCGTTTGCATTTAAAACTCTCATATCAAACTCCCTTTACAAAATACAGACCGGCAAACCGCCCGGCCCAAGCGTTTCCCAAGCTGCCCCACTGTCAAACTCCCTGCGGGTTGGCTTGCAGAATCTTTAATCGCTGCCTCGCCGCCAACACCGGCTCCAGCACCCATTCCCGCAGCTTTCGGCGCTCTTACAAAACATCGGCTTCCACCGTCAGGCCCGCTTTCAGTGGCAAGGCCTCGCCAAAGGTGAACCATGGCCCAATTTGCTTTTCTAAGACCCCTAGTGCCAAAAAATGTAGGCTCAGGTACCCT
>JBBAPY010000125.1:0-8668 GCA_040400635.1 Rhodoferax sp. | reverse complement strand
CGGCCCCTGGACCATGGGCCGTGACAAGAAGAACCCCAAGCCGCTGGACGGCACGGCTTTCATCACGTTGGTCAAAACCGCCAGCGAGTTTGTGCGCCGCAGCGAGCAGCAATTGCACGCGCAGTTGAACCAGAGCGTGATCGTCAACGGTCAGGGCAGCCGCATCACGGTGCTGCTGCGCATCGTGCCCGATGAGGACAACCCCTATGCGGTACTCAGTGCGCAGGAAGAAGGCGGTGACGAGTTGGCCGAAGTGAAAGTGGATGCCGGTTTCAAGCTCAACCGCCAGACCGCTCAGGCCTGGGTCGATGCGGACTTTGCCAAGCCTGGCAGTGGGCGTCGTTAAGGTTCAGTCGCACAAGTCAATTTCGCCCGGGTGAATCCATCGGTATGGCGGCAGCGAGTCGCCAACGCTCAATCGCCGGATGGGTAGAATCTTTTTGGTAGTCACTTCTGACTACCTCTCAATGGCGCTTGACATCCGGCATTTGCCGCCCGGTGGAAGATGGTTTGCGTGAACTGATCATTGCCCGCCGACGCAGCGGCTATTTGGCTCGCTATGCCTGGGACGATGCCTTGGACCGGGTCATGGTCGCCCGCAGCGCCACCAGCGAGAAGTTGGCTATTCAGACGAAGAGGTTTAAGGCGATTCAAGTCGTCCCATTGCACACCCGCAGCGCCCATGCGCAGCTTGGTGAGCGATGCTGTTGTGGTTACTCCAAGTCAGCTCGAGGGGGGCAGTTGATGGTTGACGGAAGTCCATATGATCATAAAATACGTACCTACATACTTTGAGTGGAGGCCATGATGCAAACCACGACCAGCCAAGAATTCAACCGCCAAGCCAGCGCCTTGCGCCATCGCGCCACTGAGGAGCCGCTGCTCATCACCGACCGGGGCCGTCCGGCCCATGTACTGATGAGCTACGCCGCTTACCAGGCCTTGCAAGGGCCAGCGCAGTCTGTAGCCGACTTTTTGGCCATGCCAGTGGCCGACGAGCTAGACGAGGTGTTGCAGACTTCTCGTGATTGGGCGAGATCTGCGGACCTGTCATGAGTTTTTTACTCGATACCAACGCGCTGTCAGAGATGCGCAAGATTCGGCTCGGGCGTGCCGACCCCAAGGTGGCAGCCTGGAGCGAACAAGTGACCGCCAAGGACCTGTTTGTGTCGGTCATCACGCTGCAAGAAATCGAGCAGGGCTTGCTGCTGCTGCAACGGCGCGATGCTGCCCAGGCTGGGGCCCTGAGACACTGGTTTGACGCGCAAGTACTGCCGCTGTTCGCTGGGCGAACGCTGCCCGTCACCACCGAAATAGCCCTGTGCTGCGCCCGCCTGAACGTGCCCGACCCCAAGCCCTACCGGGATGGACTGATCGCCGCCACCGCGCTGGTGCATGGGCTCACGGTCGTGACCCGCAATGAAGCCGACTTTTCTGCGACGGGCACGGCGCTGCTCAATCCTTGGAACTGGACGGCCACAGACTAAATCTCCGCCTAGGGGCCCGCGCCTGATTCAAGACCAATGGCGGAGGTGCTGCAGCGCACCATCGCATGCGGCCACCGAAGTCACGGTAGCCAAGCTGCGTGCAGGTATCGCGCAAATACCTGCCGGAAAGCGCCGGGACAGCCTGCATGAAAACCTGGAAAAAAGCGCCTGCTGCCGATGTTCGCTAATCGGGTGCCAACGGCTTCGCCATCGCCACCCACGACACCCGTCCTTTTGAAGTTGTTGGGGTGAACGTCATCAACCCTTGGCAAGCATCGCCATGAAGCAATGCCAGCAGGGAGACGATGCCCTCCGTTTGACAAAAATAATGAGTGCACACATAATATGTGTGACTGGTGATAACCGGAGCTCACAATGAACATCACTCTCTCAGTGGACGAACAAGTCGCTCAACGCGCCCGCGAGGCAGCTCAAAAAATGGGGAAAAGCCTGAACCAGGCGGTGCGTGATTATTTGGAGCAATTGGCGGGCAGTTCGCGCCGGGGCCAAGAATGGGCCCAGTTTGAGGCGCGTTGCCTCCAGTCACCTGCGCAACTCGGCGGCTGGAAATTCAACCGCGACGAAGCCAACGAGCGTTGACACTGTGGCTGATCGCAGCTTTATCGACACCAATGTGCTCGTCTATGCCGAGGCCAGCGACGCGCCCGACAAACAGCAAGCCGCATTGGCCCTGCTCAAGCAGCTTTATGAGACCGGCACGGGCGTACTGTCAACCCAAGTTCTGCAAGAGTATTGCAATGTGGCCATCAAAAAACTCAGACTGCCAGCAGCGCACATTCGGGCGCAGCTTGATATGTACGAGCAGTTTGAAATTGTGCAGGTCACGCCGGCCATCATTCGCGCAGGGCTTGATTTAAACCAAACCCGAAGCGTCGCGTTTTACGATGCGCTCATCATTGCATCTGCCCAAACCGCAGGCTGTAACGTACTGTTCAGCGAAGACCTGAACACGGGTGAAGTCATTGCCGGTGTGCGCCTACTCGACCCATTCGTCTTGAAGGTTTAAGGGCCTTAAAAGTGGATTTCCGCAAAAGGGTTCGGCAGTGCGTGCCATACAGAAAGCACGTAAGCGCGAAACCGCGTGCGGGGGTTAAGGGATGCCTAGCCCTTGGCGTAGGGGAGGATTGCGGACTTTCACGCAGCAGGTAAAGCCATGCGCAATCTGCGCGCCGCATCTTCGGCGCGGGCATCGTCAATCTCGCGCAGCACTGCGGTCATGTCTACATCGGCATTGGCGCGTTCGAAATGTCCTGTGAGCACGGTATCGTTGCCCAACAAACCGGCTTGGTACAAGCTCCACATTTCTGGGCCATAGTCTGTCTTCAAAAGCACAGGCGCGAACTGGCCGAAGAAGTCCCGTAGATTGCCCACATCGCGCAGCAGCATGCGTTGCGCATGGTTGTTGCCTGCGGCGTCTACCGCTTGCGGCAGGTCAATGATGACGGGCTCGTCCACGCCGGGTGTGTCGCCGGGGCCGGAGGTGTGCGCTAGCAAAATATTGAACTCTGACAAATCACCGTGCACCACACCCGCACACAACATGCGCACCACTTCGGCAATCAGCGTCGCATGGTGCTTCATAGCTTGCACGGGCGTAAAGAACACGTCATTCAAGCGTGGCGCTGCGTCGCCGTGCACGTCGGTCACCAACTCCATCAACAGCACACCAGAAAAAAAGTTGTACGGCTGAGGCACGCGCACGCCTGCAGCGGCCAATCGGTAAAGCGCATCGACCTCGGCGCTTTGCCAGGCCGCTTCTTGTTCTTGCCGACCAAATTTGCTGCCTTTGGCCATTGCGCGCACCGAACGTGAGTTTTTGACCTTGCGGTTTTCGGTGTAATCCACCGCCTGCCGAAAGCTGCGCTGAGTCGCCTCTTTGTAAATTTTGGCGCAACGGGTTTCGTCCCCGCAGCGCACCACGTACACCATGGCTTCTTTGCCGCTCATGAGCTGGCGAACCACGGTGTCGATCAGACCCTCATCCACTAGGGTTTGCAGTCTTGGCGGTGCTTTCATACGCGCTGCGTCAGCGGCTCACCACCGACCAACCCGCATGCAGGTTGGTTTTGTTGTTTTCGTACTCCCAAGCCGTGCCGCAGCGATCGCACACATAGTTCGTGACGGTGGCGGCGCCATGGCCTCGGTCTTCTTTTCGGTGGCTACCCTGCACCAATTCAGCGTGGCCGGGGGCACGACGCCAGTGCTGTTGGACTCCTGAGCAGGGCCCGCACAAATCAAATTTTGAATCCGGCGCTGTATTCGGTAAGACTGGCATGCTTGTATTTTTTGAAAATTGCCAATGCTGGAAGTACCCAGATTGGAGGATGTCCGCACTCTCCTTGCACGCAGGATAGTCTATCGTCAAGGCGCAAGCCAAAGGACGGTCCATTGCGGACTCACTTTTAACGCCTCTTTTTTCCTTTGCGCGCCCTTGTTTAAGGCCATGTCGGGCTAAATCAAGCAGTGGCCATTCTGGCAAAGCTCAAAGCAACACACCCGGTTTTTCGCCACGCTCGTACACCACATGGGCGCGGCCGACGATGAAGGGATCGAGCTTGCCGATCAGGTCGATCTGCTTATTTTGGTAAGGCATTTTGTGCAGCACATAGCGCATGGCGTTCAGGCGTGCGCGCTTTTTGCAGTCGCTTTTAATCACGGTCCACGGCGCCTCGGCGGTATCGGTTTCAAAGAACATGGCTTCTTTGGCCAGGGTGTATTCGTCCCATTTGTCGAGTGAAGCCAAGTCCACTGGGCTGAGCTTCCACTGCTTGAGCGAGTGCACCTTGCGTTCTTTGAAGCGGCGACGTTGCTCGGCCTGACTGACCGAGAACCAAAACTTGATCACATACACGCCGCTGCGCACCAAGTGGCGTTCAAACTCGGGCGCTTGCATCATGAACTCTCTGTACTCGTGGTCGTTGCAAAAGCCCATCACATGCTCGATGCCGGAGCGGTTGTACCAGCTGCGGTCAAACAGCACGATCTCGCCCGCTGTGGGCAAATGCTGCACATAGCGCTGAAAGTACCACTGCCCGCGTTCCACGTCGCTGGGTTTTTCCAGCGCCACCACCCGCGCACCACGGGGATTCAGGTGCTCCATGAAACGCTTGATGGCGCCGCCCTTGCCCGCCGCGTCGCGACCCTCAAACAAGATCACCAAGCGTTGCCCGGCTTCTTTGACCCAGGCCTGTAGCTTAAGCAACTCCACCTGCAACTGGTACTTTTGTGCCTCATAAGTCGTGCGAGCCATCAGGTTTTTGTAGGGGTAGCCACCGTCGCGCCAGTCGCTCGCTAACTCGTCGTCCGCTTGAGTTTTTGGCATAGGGAGTGGAACGGTGCCATTGCCCGCCAACGCTTGTTTTAGCACGAGCAAATCGTCAGGCGAGGCGCCGGCCAAGGTCACCCGCAATGCCACTGCGCGCTCAGTAGCCGACAACTTTGTGTCATGCATCAATCCCAAAACGGATGCCACCTGTTTGCCCTGTGCCGCGCGAACCGCCTCGCCAGGCACCGCCTTGGGGGCCGTCGAATGATTCAATGACGCTACCGTATCGCCTTGGCGAACCAGCCGCGGCTCTTTGGCGATGGCTGCTTGACGGGGTGACCGAGGCTCTGCGGAAATTGCATTTTTAGCCATAAAGCGTCCATTCGATTAATGATTTAGATCGAATTATTTCACTCCGAAGGCCTTAAAAACATGATCTAAATCAATCAACTGAATTCAATTTCACGCCAATCGGGACGCTGAAGCGTGGACCCCAGGTGCCGCATACAACGGACGAAGGTGGCGACTTCAACCCACCCTGACCCCACTGGCCCGGTCAAACAAATGCGACTGCTCGGCCGCCCACTGCAGATGCACCGCATCGCCCACGGCGGCCTGCAGCACGCCCGGCACGCGGGCGGTGAGTTTGCCCGCTGCGGTGTCCACGGTGGCGTAGGTTTCTGGGCCGGTGGGTTCGATCATGCTGAGCTTGCCGGGCAGGCCCTGGGCCGCAAAGCCGAGGCTCTCAGGCCGCAAACCGTAGACCACTTCAGCGCTGCCATGCGCTTGCACCGCCGCGCGCTGCGCGTCGGTGATGGCCAGTTCCACGCCGTGGGCGGTCAATGCTTGACCCACGCGAGAAGCATCCACCATGTTCATCGCCGGCGAGCCAATGAACTCGGCCACAAAGCGATTGGCGGGGTGGTTATAGATTTGGTTGGGCGTGCCGAACTGTTGCACCAAGCCGTCTTTCATCACGGCAATGCGGTCACCCAAGGTCATGGCTTCAACCTGGTCGTGCGTCACATACACGGTGGTGGTTTGGGTGCGCTGGTGCAAGCGCTTGATCTCGGCGCGCATTTCCACGCGCAGCTTGGCGTCCAAGTTGGACAGCGGTTCGTCAAACAAAAACAGCTTGGGGTCGCGCGCCAAGGCCCGGCCCATGGCCACGCGTTGACGTTGGCCGCCGGAGAGCTGGCCGGGTTTGCGGTCCAGCAGGTGGCCGATTTGCAGCATGGCCGCCACACGGTCCACCGCCACCTTGCGCTCGGCCTTGGGCACTTTGCGAATCTCCAAACCGAAGGCGATGTTTTGCGCCACCGTCATATTCGGGTACAGCGCATAGCTCTGGAACACCATGGCGATGTCGCGGTCCTTACTGGGCAAGTTCGTGACGTCACGCTCGCCAATGTGGATGCTGCCGCTGCTGGGGTGGTCCAGGCCAGCGATCATCGAGAGCAGCGTGGATTTGCCGCAGCCCGATGGCCCCACCAGAATCAAAAATTCACCGGCGTCAATCTCCAGGTCAATGCCCTTCAAAATGTGAACCGTCTGGTTATAGGTCTTGTGGATGTTGCGAATGGCCAGTGCGCCCATGATTTACCCCTTGACGGCGCCAGCCGTCAGGCCGCGCACAAAATATTTACCCGCCACCACGTACACAAACAGGGTGGGCAATGCCGCGATCAAGGCGGCGGCCATGTCCACGTTGTATTCCTTGACGGCGCTTGAGGTGTTGGCCAGGTTGTTCAGGCCCACGGTGATCGGCTTGCTGTCGGCGCCCGAGAACACCACGCCGTACAAAAAGTCGTTCCAAATATTGGTGAACTGCCAGATCAGGGTGACCACCATAATCGGCAAAGACAGCGGCAACACGATGCGCCGAAAGATCATCCAAAAGCCCGCACCATCGAGCTGCGCGGCTTTGATCAATTCGTCAGGCAAGCCAATGTAGTAGTTGCGGAAAAACAGTGTGGTCGACGGAATGCCGGCCACCACGTGCACCAGCATCAAGCCCCAAATAGAGCTGGCCACGCCCAGCCAGCCCAGCACCTGGCTCATGGGCAAGAGCACCACTTGCATGGGCATGAATACGCCAAACAACATGAAGGCAAACAAGGTTTCACTGCCGCGAAATTTCCACTTGGAAAGCACATAGCCGTTGAGCGAACCGATCAAAGTGGAGGTCAGCACGGCCGGCACGACCATCAGCACCGAGTTCCAGAAAAATGGCTTGAGGCCTTCGCATTGCACGCCGGTGCAGGCGCTGCCCCAGGCCTTGAACCACGCGTCCAGCGTCGGTGCGGTGGGCAGGCTCAGCAGGTTGCCGGCGCGCAGTTGCTCAGCGTCTTTGAGTGAGGTGGTCAGCATCACATACAGCGGTACCAAAAACCAGGCGGCGAACAGCAGCAGCATGGCCCACAGAAATACCCGCTGGAAATTCAAGCGGTTCATCGTTTGCCTCGCAATTCAGAATACAGGTAGGGCACCACAATGGCCGCTACGGTGGCCAGCATCACGGTGGCACTTGCCGCGCCCACGCCGATCTGGCCGCGCGTGAAGGCGGTGGCGTACATGAAGGTGGCGGGCAGGTCGGTGGCGTAACCGGGGCCGCCGGCGGTGAGCGCCATTACCAGGTCAAAGCTCTTGATGGCCAGGTGCGAGACCACCATCAAGGTGCTAAAAAATACCGGGCCCAGGCTGGGCAAAATAATGCGCCAGTAAATGGTCGGCAAGCTGGCACCGTCCACTTGGGCGGCCTTGATGATTGAGTCGTCAATGCCGCGCAGCGCGGCCAAAAAAAGCGCCATGACAAAGCCCGCGCTTTGCCAGACACCGGCTATCACCACGCAGTAAATCGCCATGTCTTGCTGAATCAACCAATCAAAACTAAAGCCTGTAAAGCCCCAGTTGTGCATCAAGTGCTCCAGCCCGAGGCCAGGGTTCAACATCCATTTCCAGGCCGTGCCAGTGACGATGAAAGAGATCGCCATGGGGTACAAATAAATGGTGCGCAAGACGCCTTCGCCGCGCACTTTCTGGTCGAGCAAAATGGCCAGCAGCACACCGAGTGCCATAGCGCCGCCAATGAACAAGGTGCCAAACACCGCCATATTGCGCATCGCCACGTGAAAGCGGTCGCTCTCCAGCAGGGCAGCGTAATGCTGCAGGCCGACGAACTCGTAATTGGGCAAGAGCCGCGAGGCGGACACCGATAGGTAGCCGTTCCAGGCCATCAGGCCATAGATGAACAGCAGCGACACCACCAAGCTGGGCGCAATGACCAGCCGGGGCAGCCAAGCGGCTTGCTGGGGGGATGATGCAGACATGGGTAATCCAATAAGGGCCGACACGCATGCCGGCCCTAAAGACTTAACGGATCTTGGCTGCCGAAGCGATCTTGGCCTGCGCGTCTTTGGTGCTCATTTTGTCGTCGTTCCAAAATTGGCTTACGGCGTCCTGGATCGCGCCGGAAGTGGCCGATCCGATGGCCATGCCGTGTGCCACCGAGGGCACTAACGCACCGGTCTTGGCGGTGGCCACAAAGTCGTTGGAACTCAACTTGGCGCAGTCGTCAAACTTGGCCAGGTTCATGTTCAAGCGCACGGGGATGGAGCCCTTGTTCAGATTAAACACTTCTTGGAAGTCGGTCGCCATGATGGCCGAAGCCAGGTCTTTTTGGGCCTTGGTGTTGACTTCATCTTTCAACTTGAACATGGCAAACGAGTCCACATTAAAGGTAAAGGACTTGGCCGTGCCCGGTGCGGCTACGCAAGCGAAATCAGCGCCTGACTTTTTGCCCGCAGCCACAAACTCACCCTTGGCCCAGTCGCCCATCAACTGCATACCGGCTTCGCCCTTGATGACCATGGCGGTGGCCAGGTTCCAGTCGCGG
>JBBAPY010000124.1:0-8781 GCA_040400635.1 Rhodoferax sp. | reverse complement strand
GAAATACCGATGCCCATTTCGTCGGTGAATTGGAATATGGTGGATTTTTGGCGGGTGCCGATATCGGTTTCGCTCACTAGTGTGGGCCCCAGGCCAACGCTGAAATCTACCATCGCCGAGCCCACTTGCAAGCCGTAGCGCCCCATGGGAATCAGGGCCAGCGAAAACGCCTGTTTGGCATAAGGCCCAAAATCCGCGTTCCATACCGAGCCTAAAACCGTGGGCAGCACTTCAAAAGTCATGGACTTGGGCAGCAGGGACGCCCCGTCCAGTTTGCACTCCATGGGTGAGAAATTCAGGGAATGGGAGGAAAGCTCCTCATCTTTTGCAGCTTGATAACCGAATTTGTAAGTATCTTTACACTCAAACGCGTTTCTATTAAAAATAGCGAAGGAGTTGGTCAAAATGCCAGCGGCCACTACCGTGGTTTTCAGGGTTTCGTTAAGTCAGGGAGTCAATGATTTTTTTTGAAATTTCCAAAATTGCCGGCTTCTTGGCTTCGCCGGTGCATATGTTGGTGGGATTGGGTTTTGCGCTGACTTTCTGGCCGCAAAGGGGCAAGCGCAACGGGTCCTTGCGGTTAATTCAGCTGTTGTTGGGTATTTTGTTGTCCCTGTTAGTTTTTCCCGTCGGTAATGAATTACTCGTGCCCTTAGAAACTCGCTTTCCCGCACCGACAAAACTCCCGGATCGGGTCGACGGCATTATTGTTTTAGGCGGCGCGGTGGACGAGGTGGTGAGCGCGGGGCAGGGCCACCTCAGTTTCAATGAAGATGCCGAGCGGGTGCTGGCCCCGATCAGCCTTTTGCGGCGCTACCCTCATGCCCGCCTGGTCTTGACCGGCGGCAGCGGCTCCTTGAACCCGGGCCCATTTAAGGAAAGTGACAAAGTGCGCCCCTTCTGGCGTGACGCTGCCATCGATCGTGGGCAGGTGCTGTACGAAGAAGCCTCGCGCAACACCTATGAAAATGCCATTTTTACCCGCGACCTGGTACACCCCAAGCCAGGTGAAAAATGGTTGCTGGTCACCTCAGCGGCGCACATGCCCCGCTCGGTGGGTCTGTTTCGCAAAGCCGGCTTTGATGTGATTGCCTACCCGGTAGCCTTCAAGTCCACCGGAAAAGACCGACAGTGGTACGTGCCGCGCACTGCGGGTACGGCACTGGGTAATATCGAATCGGCCGTCCATGAATACGTGGGGCTCTGGGTGTACTACCAGACGGGCCGCATTGACGACCTGTTTCCCGCGCCTTTGCGCGAATAAATACCTTGCCGGGGCGCCTGTTGTGCGTCATTGGCAACTTTCTGCGGCTACATTAGGCACTTTCCATACAACAGTGTCTTGAAGGACGGTCTGTGCTCACTACACCCAGCATTGCAGCCCATAGTGCCACCACGCCATTGGCGCCGTTAACGATAGTGCGGCGCGCGGTTGGCCCGCACGATGTCCAGATTGACATTGACTATTGCGGGATTTGCCATACCGATTTGCATGTGGCCAAAAATGACTGGGGTCGCAGCGTGTACCCCATTGTTCCTGGCCATGAAATTGTCGGGCGCGTGCATTGCGTGGGCGCGCAGGTCGCGCGCTTTGCGCCTGGGCAGGCGGTGGCTGTGGGTTGCTTTGTCGACGCTTGCGGTACCTGTTCATCGTGCGCGGACCATATGGAGCAGTATTGCCTCAACGGCTACACCCTGACCTACGGCAGTCCCAGTGCAGACCCTGGCGGCTACACCCAGGGCGGCTACTCCAAGAGCATCGTCGTCGGCCAGGACTTTGTGCTTGCCCTGCCGGACGGTATGGACGCGGCCAGCGCCGCGCCCCTGTTGTGTGCGGGTATCACCAGCTATTCCCCGTTGCGCCATTGGGGCATCGGCCCGGGCATGACGGTGGGCGTCATAGGTCTGGGCGGCTTGGGGCACATGGGCATCAAACTGGCGCATGCCATGGGCGCCAAGACGGTGATGATCAC
Source organism: Rhodoferax sp. (assembly GCA_040400635.1). Taxonomy (GTDB): domain Bacteria; phylum Pseudomonadota; class Gammaproteobacteria; order Burkholderiales; family Burkholderiaceae_C; genus Allorhodoferax. Next base: position 6,808 of record JBBAPY010000124.1, on the reverse strand, counting down.
CACCTCGCCCGGCAAAGCGGCTGATGCCATTCGCCTGGGCGCCAATGAAGTGCTGATCTCCACGGACGAGCAAGCCATGCTGGCCATGGCTAACCAGTTTGACTTTTTGCTCAATACCATCCCGTTGCCGCACGACTTCAACGATTACATGCGCTTGCTAAAGGTAGACGGCACCATGTGCATCGTGGGCGCCATCGGCCCCAACGCCCAACTCAATACCCGACCCCTGATTTTGGGGCGCCGCAACATCGCAGGCTCGCTGGTAGGTGGCATCCAGGAAACCCAGGAAATGCTGAACTTTTGTGCTGCCCACGGCATCGTCTCGGATATCGAGCTGATTGAGGTCTCGGCCATCAACCAAGCCTATGAACGCATGCAAAATAGCGATGTGAAATACCGCTTTGTAATCGACATGGCCAGCTTGGTTTAAAGGCTTTAGTCTGCGACTAAGCACCCTGCCAGCGCTGCCAATGCGCGTAAGCCAGGCGGTACGTGTTTAACTGCACTTGCACCGTAGCTTCTATTTGCACGCCATAGCCCCCCGCCATCAATAGCACCAGGGGTGTGCGCCTCGCCAGGCACCAGTCCAGCACCTTTTGATCACGCGCTTGCATGCCTTCAAAAGTTAGCTTCAGCCTACCCAAGCGGTCGCCTTCATGCGGGTCGGCACCGGCCAGGAAAAACACCAGTTGCGCCTTGCAGCGCCGGTCTAATTCCAGTAGCGCCTCGTCCAGCGCGGCCAGGTAGTCCGCGTCGCCGGTCCCATCAGGCAGGCCAACATCCAAGTCGCCCGCTTCTTTACGAAACGGAAAATTCTTTTCGCCGTGCAACGACAGGGTGAAAACACTTTCATCCCCTTGAAAAATCCGCGCCGTGCCATTGCCCTGGTGTACATCCAGGTCGATCACCGCCACTTGCAGGGCTCGCCCCTCGCGCGCGTGCTGGGCCTGCAGCGTGCGCGCGGCGACGGCCACATCGTTAAACACACAAAACCCGCCGCCCTTGTCCGCATAGGCGTGGTGCGTGCCACCGGCCAGATTGGCGCCAATGCCTTGGCGCAGGGCCGAGCGCGCAGCGGCCACAGTAGCGCCCACGGAACGGCGCGCCCGCTCCGCCATGGCCTCGCTCCATGGAAAGCCGATCTCGCGCATTACTGGTGGGGGGAGCGTGCCATCGGCAATGCCGCGCACATAGTCCGGCGTATGCACGCGCAGCAGTTCGGCATCATTGGCGCGCGGCGCTTGCAGCAATTGGATGTCTGGCAATTGCGCAGCCAGTGCATCACGCAACATGGCGTACTTGGCCATGGGGAAGCGGTGTCCCTGGGGCAGGGGCAGCACAAATTGGTCGCTGTAAAAAGCCTGCATGCGATGCCGCCAGACACAGCAGCTTAGGCGCGGTGGCCCCAGCGCATGCGCCAGCCTGCTATTGCCAGCGCCACCCAGCCCGCCATCCAGGCCATGCCGCCAAAGGGTACCAGCGGGCGCAATACCTCAATGCCGTGCACCAGTCGCAGTTCGATGTTGATGCTAAAGAGTAGAGTGCCCGCAACAAAGAAGGCACCGGCCACCAACGTCCAAGTATTGGGCCCGTCTTGTCGAGCCAGTGCCACCAATACCAACAAAGCCAGCGCATGAAAACGCTGCAAGTCCAGCGCCCAGGCCAGCGCTTGCGCGTCTTGCGCCGTAAGTAGCAGCCCGTGGGCCGTGATGGCACTCACGCCGATAGACAGCGTCGCACTGAGGCAGGCAAATACCAGGAAAAAAAGTAGTGCCGCAATCCTGAGCGGTGCGGCGCCAGTGCGCGGGTCGATGACCTGAATCGTTTGCATGCTTGTTGTCGTGCCCTCGGATGGATACGGGCCGGTAACTACGCCGGCAGGTCCGATTTCTAGCCCGCTTCCGTTACATCCACCCCAAACTCCAGTGCGGCATCGGCCAAGGCCTCGATCTGCCCGCGCGCATAGGTGGTGAAGTAGTAAGCATGGAAATGCTGTACCTCCAGGCGGTGCAGCAAGCAGGGGATGTGGTGGTGGCCGGTCAGGGCGAAGCTATTGCTGGCAAACGCAGCGGGCCGCATATCTAGGGCATAGAGTTTGGACAGGGCCTCCACCGCTTTGTCGCCATGCACGCTCACGCGCACGCGGGCGTGGCTCAGGTCCAGCACGGCCCCGGTGTCAGCGCTGATGTGCTGGCGCAGCAGGGTGACCCGGTCGCTTGGGGGCTGGCCGCTATCTCCTACCAGCAAAAATTCATACGGGCCACTGCGCATCAGCGTGCCTAGCGCACACGAAACCAATTGGCCGGTGTGCAGCGGGGGAGCGCAGTCCAGGGCACGGTGCAGCGCACTACTGAGCGCGCCTATATTGCTGGACCAGGTGCTGATTTGCGTTAGGTTGGCGAGTTTTTGTACGCGCAAATGCACTTGCAGCTGGCCGCTGCGCGTAGGCTGGCTGCGGGTAGCGGGGGCTGCGGTGGTGGAATCAGACACGGTAACGCACTCCTTGCGGGTCGATAAAGCAGGGCTCGACCACGCGCAGCCGGTATTGCCGGCCGGTGGCGGGGGACGCGGCGACCACTTCCTGGCCCACATGCGCGGTGCCGCCTTGCAGCAGCCCTAGGCCAATGGCCTTGCCCACGGTTTTGCTAAAGGTCGTGGAAGTGATATGGCCGCGCCCGTGCCCGTGTATCGCGTCATCGGCGAAGAACAAAATAGCGCCATTGCTCGGCGGCTGCGCTGGGTCTACCGCTTCCAACCCGACCAGGCTAGGGCGGTCCGGCTTTTGTAAATGCGGGCTGTGGCTGAGCGCCTTGCCCCAAAAATCTTTGGTCTGGCTGGCCATGCGGCCCGCGCCCATATCGCCCAAGGTGGTGCGACCATCCATCTCCGAGCCCACGACATGGCCTTTTTCGATACGCAGCGAACCCAGCGCTTCTAGGCCGTAGGGCCGCAGTTGCCAAGGCTTGCCCGCTTCCATCAGATGCTCCCACACCGCCAGGCCGTGGTGCGTAGGCACAAAAATTTCGTAGGCCAGTTCGCCCGAAAAAGTCAGGCGCAGTATGCGCAGCGCGACGCCGGCCAACGGGCCTTTGCCTTGGGTGTCCAAAAGGCCCATAAAGGGCAGGGCGGCGTCGGCAAAGTCCAGGTGCGGAAAGGCCGCTTGCAGTACCTCGCGCGTGCGCGGACCGGCAATACTCATGGCCGCCCACTGGTCAGTGACCGAAGCCACAGTGACACGTAATTCGGGCCAGACCACTTGCAGCAAAAATTCCAGATGGCTCATCACCTTGGCCGCTTGCGCGGTGGTGGTGGTCATGAAAAACTGGGTTTCACTGATACGCGTGGTGGTGCCGTCGTCCATGACGATGCCGTCCTCGCGCAACATAAAGCCATAGCGCGCTTTGCCGACGGCCAGCTTGGAATAGCCGTTGACATAGACCCGGTCCAAAAACACGGCAGCGTCTGGGCCTTGTACGTCAATTTTGCCCAGGGTGGAGGTGTCGGCAATGCCCACGTTTTCCCGCACTAATTCCATCTCGGCTTTGTAGGCCTCGGACAAGGTGGCGCCGTGGGTGCGGTACCACAGCGGGCGCAGCCAGTAGCCCGCTTCCAACTTCACGCCGCCGTTAGCCATATGCCAGTCGTGCATGGCCGTCAGGCGTTCAGGTTGAAAGTGACCGCGCACATTGCGCCCGGCCAGCGCGCCCAGCGCAGCCGGGGTGTAGGGTGGGCGGAAAGTGGTGGTGCCGGCCAGGGACACATCCAGGCCGCGCGCCGTGGCCATGACGCCCATGCCATTGAGGTTGGAGGTCTTGCCCTGGTCGGTACCCATGCCCAGCGTGGTGTAGCGCTTGAGGTGTTCCACCGACACATAGCCTTCGCGGTGCGCCAATTGCACATCATCGACGGTGACATCGTGCTGGAAATCTACAAATAATTTGCCGCCGGACGTGTCTGAGCGCAGCGGCCCGGCCGGCACAAAGGCCATGCCAAAGCTGTCTTGCAGCGTGGGTGCATCGCCCGCGCTTTGCAGGCTGAGTACGCCGGCCGCTTGCGCGCCTGCTGCCCAGCCCGAGCGGATGGCGCCGTCCCAGCTTTGTTCGCCCACCATGCTGCCTGCGCCAAATTGCGCGCGGTCAAAAGCGCCGGGCACAAAGCAGGCAATATCGCTGCGGTACACCGGTTTGACATTGCGGTGCGAGCTGAGGTGTACCGTGGGCGTCCAACCGCCAGACATGGCGACCAGGTCCACCTCGTGGTGCGCGGCGCCGCCCATGATGCGGCCTGTATTGCTGTCAAAGCCTTCGATGCGTGCGGTGTTGGCACGCTGAAATCCACGCACTTGCGTGACCGCGCTGCCATGGTGGACGGTGATGCCCACACTATTGGCCGCGCCCAGCAAGGCCGGGGCGGTGGTGGGCCGCAGATCGACCAACTGCACCTGCGCACCGGACTGCGCCAGGGAAATAGCGTCGGCATAGGCGGCGTCGTTGTTCACGCAAAACAGCGCGCGCCGGCCTGGTGCCACGGCATAGCGGTTGACATAAGCGCCTACCGCGCTGCTGAGCATGACCGCCGGTTTGTCATTACCGCCAAAGACCAAAGGACGTTCAATAGCGCCGCAGGCCATGACGATGGCGTTGGCGCGCACGGTGCGCATGCGCTGGCGCGGCAGACCATGGGCGGGGTCCGCCACGCCGGGCGCGCTGCGCTCGATCACGCCCACGGTATTGCCGTCGTAAATGCCGAATGCAGTGCTGCGGGTCACCAGGCGTACCCGGCCCGTAGCCTTAATTTCTTGGAGCATGTGGGCCAGCCACTGCGCTTGCGCACTGGTTGCGGGGCAGTTGAGCAAGGCGCCGCCAAGTTCAAAGTCTTGCTCTACCAGCATCACATCGGCACCGGCGCGTGCCGCTTGCAGCGCAGCGGCCAAACCGGCGGCGCCCGAGCCGATCACTACCACATCGACAAAGTCGTTCTGGTAGTCGTAGCGGTGGATATCAAAGTCTGCCACCGAGGCGCCCAGGCCTGCGGCTTTGCGGATGAAGTGCTCGTAAAACATCCAGGCCTTGCGCGTCGGGCCCATAAAAGTTTTGTAATAAAACCCGGCCACAAACACCGGCGAGAGCAAGGAGTTGATGGCCATGAAATCCAGGCTGACCGAGGGCCAGGCGTTTTGCGTGCGGGCGCGCAGGCCTTGCTCCAGCTCGGTGGTGGTGGCCGCGATATTGGGCTCGCGCGTGCCGCCGTCGCCCAGGGTGAACAAGGCATTAGGCTCTTCCACGCCCGAGCCCAAAATGCCACGAGGGCGGTGGTATTTAAAAGACCGGCCGACCAAATGCACGTTGTGCGCTAGCAGGGTAGAGGCCAGGGTGTCACCGGCAAAGCCTTGGTAGGGTGAGCCGTCCAGGGTAAAGGTGAGCGGTTTGCTGCGGTCTATGCGGCCACCGCTGGCGATGCGTTGCTTGCCGCCTTGGGCCGTTTGCGGTTTGGTCATGCCAGGCTCCTTTGCGCGGCGGGCACGACCGATTCGATGTCGTGCGTCACCGTATGGCGCTTGACCACTAGCCAGCGACGGCAGCCCAGCGTGTGCTGCCAAAACTCGCTGTGGATGCCGCGCGGGTTGGGGCGGGTGTAAACCGTGTGTACCCAGGCCTCATGGTGTTGCACGCCCAAATCCGGGTAGGCTTGGGTGGCATCCCCGAAGTAACTGAACTCTTCGTGGTCGCGGGTGCCGCAGTAAGGGCAGGCGATGCGTAACATGGTGTGGCTGCCCGTTCTATTGCAAATGGTTGTAAGGCCCGGTGCCCGCTTCGTCGATGTAGCGGCCCTGGGCAAAGCGGTCTAGTGTGAAACCAGCGTTGTAGGCATGCGGCGCGTCATTGGCTATCGTGTGCGCAAAGCACCAGCCCGAGGCCGGAGTGGCTTTGAAGCCGCCATAACACCAACCGGTATTGAGGTAGAGCCCATCGACCGGGGTTTTGGTGATGATGGGGCTGCCGTCAGGCGTCATGTCCATGATGCCGCCCCAGTGGCGCAGCACGCGCAGTCGCGCCGCGCTGGGCATGGCACTGACCAAGGCTTGCGTGACCTCGCTCACATTGGCCAAGTTACCGCGCTGGGCATAGGAGTTGTAGCGGTCAATATGGCCGCCAAACACCAGGCCGCCTTTGTCCGACTGCGAGAAATAAAAATACGATGCCGACCACACCACCACATGGTTGACGATGGGCTTGATGGACTCGGTGACATAGGCTTGCAGCACATGGCTGTCAATCGGCAATTGCAGCCCGGCTTTTTGCGCCAGCGGCGAGGTGTTCCCCGCCACTGCCATACCCACCTTGCCCGCGCTGATGGTGCCGCGCGAAGTGTGTACGCCCGTGATGCGCTCGCCCGACCATTCAAAGTCGCGCACTTCACAGTTCTGGATGATGTCCACGCCCAGCGCATTGGCAGCGCGTGCATAGCCCCACACCACGGCGTCGTGGCGCGCTGTGCCGGCGTCCGGTTGCAGCATGGCGCCGTAGATAGGGAAGCGCGCCTCGTCTGAAAAGTCGAGGTAGGGCGCTTCTTTCATCACGTCTTCGCGGGTGAGGATATCGGCGCGGATGCCGTTCAGGCGCATGATGTTGGCCCGGCGGATCTGCGCGTCATGCCCGCTGGGGGACATGGTGACGTACAAATAACCGCGCGGCGAGAACATCACGTTGTAGTTCAGCTCTTGCGACATGCCGCGCCACAAAGACATGGAATGTTCGTAAAACGCTGTGTTGTCCTGCATCATGTAGTTGGAGCGCACGATGGTGGT
>JBBAPY010000123.1:0-8802 GCA_040400635.1 Rhodoferax sp. | reverse complement strand
GGAGATCCCGGAAGACAAGATCCGCAAGATCATGAAGATCGCCAAAGAGCCGATTTCCATGGAAACACCGATCGGCGACGACGACGACAGCCACCTGGGTGATTTCATCGAAGACGGTGCCAACACCGCGCCCATGGAAGCAGCGATGCAAGCGGGCTTGCGCGACGTGGTGAAAGACATTTTGGACAGCCTTACGCCACGTGAAGCCAAAGTGCTGCGCATGCGCTTCGGTATCGAAATGGCCAGCGACCACACCCTGGAAGAAGTGGGTAAACAGTTTGACGTGACGCGCGAGCGCATCCGCCAGATTGAAGCCAAGGCGCTGCGCAAACTGAAGCATCCCAGCCGCAGCGACAAACTGCGCAGCTTCACCGACACTTTGTAGGCCGGTGAGCGCACACGCCCAGCCATTTGTGCTGGCCGGCGTCATGGGCTGGCCGGTGGCGCACTCGCGCTCGCCGCTCATCCATAGTCACTGGATCGCCCATTACGGCCTGCGCGGTGCCTATGTGCCCCTGGCGGTACCTCCGGGGCAATTGGCGCAGGCCTTGCGGGCCTTGCCGGTGTTGGGATTTGCCGGTTGCAACCTCACCATCCCGCACAAAGTGCAGGCCCTGTCCCTACTGGACCATATCGACCCAATTGCAAGGCGCATTGGCGCAGTCAATACCGTGGTGGTGCAGGCCGACGGCAGTTTGCACGGCACCAATACCGATGCCTTCGGCTATATCGAAAGCCTGCGCCAAGCGCAGCCCACCTGGGCCGCCGACCAGGGTCCGGCTGTGGTCTTGGGGGCCGGTGGCGCCGCGCGCGCGGTCTTGTGTGCACTGATCGATGCGGGCGTGCCGCTGATCCGGCTTTGCAATCGCGATGGCGGCAAAGCGCAGGCGCTGGCGCAGGAGTTCGGCGCAGCGGTGCAGGCCTTAGCCTGGTCTGAGCGGCATGGCGCGCTGCAAGGCGCTCCATTGCTGGTCAACACCACCAGCCTGGGCATGCAAGGGCAGGACGCGCTGGACATCCGTTTAGATGCGCTACCTGGCCAGGCTGTGGTCTCCGACATTGTGTATGTGCCGCGCATCACGCCACTGCTGGCGGCTGCGCAGGCCCGCGGGAACCCGATCTCCGAGGGCCTAGGCATGCTCTTGCACCAGGCCCGCCCGGCATTCGCCGCCTGGTTTGGCACTATGCCCGCTCTTTCTGAAACCCTTTTGCACACAGTACGCACTAGTTTGTAAGCCCGTTTTTTCGAAGCGCAGTTTGAAGGCTGCACATTTTTAAGCATCTACCCCAAGGAAATTTCATGCATACCAGCCCCTCCGGACTTCAATATGAAGACACTCTGCTAGGCGACGGCGATACCGCCGCTGCCGGCCAGCATGTGCGCGTGCACTACACCGGCTGGATGTTTGAGGACGGCGAGCAAGGTGAACAGTTTGATTCCAGCAAGGATCGCGGTGACCCTTTTAGCTTCCGACTGGGCGCAGGCATGGTGATCCAGGGCTGGGACGAAGGCGTAGTCGGTATGCAGGTGGGCGGTTGCCGCACCCTGATCATCCCGCCGGAATTGGGCTATGGCAAACGCGGCGCCGGTGGCGTGATCCCGCCCAATGCCACCCTGAAGTTCGAGGTCGAACTGCTGTCGGTCTGAGTACGCGGATGGCCTGCCGCCCTGGGCGCATAAAAAACCGCCCGATGGCCTTGAAATAAGCCTGCGGCGCCCCATGTCTTTTGCACGTCGCCTTTTTAACGGAATTTTTGGTAAGCACATGTCCGATAACGCCTCCCCCACCCCATCCAATGATGCCCAGCCCGACGCTAACTCGCATGGCGCGGACGCCGAGCCCGCCTTCGATGCCGATCCGCTGACCATCGCGCAATCTCAATTGGCCGTGTTACAGGCCAAAAGCGCCGAATTAGCCGACCAATACCTGCGCGCCAAGGCCGATGCCGAGAACGCACGCCGCCGCGCCGAAGACGAAATCACCAAGGCCCGCAAGTTCGCGGTGGAAAGTTTTGCCGACAGCCTGCTTCCGGTGGCCGACAGCCTGGAAGCGGGCTTGGCCATTAAGGACGCCACCGCCGCACAGATCAACGAAGGTGCGCAAGCTACGCTACGCCAACTGATTGCCGCCCTAGAGCGCAACAAGGTCATCGCGATCAACCCCGAGGCGGGTGCCAAATTTGACCCGCACCACCACCAGGCTATCAGCGTGGTACCTGCCGAGCAGGAAGCCAATACGGTGGTGACGGTGCTGCAAAAAGGCTATTTGATTGCCGACCGCGTGCTGCGTCCAGCGCTGGTAACGGTCGCCGCGCCCAAATAAGCGGCGCTATTTCACACCCGGGCATTCATCGCGTAGCGGCCGCTGAAGCAAATCGCGCGCCGCGTAACTTGAAAAACGGGGTATTGCCCCGAACTTGTCAGTATCAGTTTTATTGCATTAGCAGGAGTTTCATCATGGGAAGAATCATCGGAATTGACCTCGGCACCACCAACAGCTGTGTCGCCATCATGGAGGGCAACACGCCCAAGGTTATCGAAAACGCCGAGGGCGCACGTACCACGCCATCCATCATTGCCTACCAGGAAGACGGCGAAGTGCTGGTCGGCGCCTCGGCCAAGCGCCAGTCGGTGACCAACCCGAAGAACACGCTGTATGCGGTCAAGCGCCTGATTGGGCGTAAGTTCACCGAAAAAGAAGTACAAAAAGACATCGACCTGATGCCTTACAAAATCGCCGCTGCCGACAATGGCGATGCCTGGGTGGAAGTGCGCGGCAACCGCATGGCACCGCAGCAAGTCAGCGCCGACATCCTGCGCAAAATGAAGAAAACCGCCGAGGACTACCTGGGCGAAGAAGTAACTGACGCGGTGATAACCGTGCCGGCGTATTTCAATGACGCGCAGCGCCAGGCCACCAAAGATGCCGGTCGCATTGCGGGACTCGATGTCAAGCGGATCATCAACGAACCCACTGCAGCGGCCCTGGCCTTTGGCATGGACAAAAACGAAAAAGGCGACCGTAAGATTGCGGTGTATGACCTGGGCGGCGGCACGTTTGACGTCTCCATCATCGAAATTGCAGATGTCGATGGCGAGAAACAATTCGAAGTGCTGTCCACCAACGGCGACACCTTCCTGGGTGGCGAGGACTTTGACCAGCGCATCATCGATTTCATCATCGCCGAGTTCAAGAAAGACCAAGGCGTTGACCTCAGCCGTGATGTGCTGGCCCTGCAGCGCCTGAAAGAATCGGCAGAGAAAGCCAAGATCGAGCTCTCCAGCAGCTCGCAGACCGACATCAACCTGCCCTACATCACCGCTGACGCGAGCGGCCCGAAACACTTGAACATCAAGCTCACCCGCGCCAAGCTGGAAGCCCTGGTCGAAGAGCTGATCGAACGCACGATTGCGCCTTGCCGCATGGCGATCAAAGACGCGGGTGTGAACGTCGCGGACATCCATGACGTGATTTTGGTCGGCGGTATGACGCGCATGCCCAAGGTGCAGGACAAAGTGAAAGAATTGTTCGGCAAAGAGCCGCGCAAAGACGTCAACCCCGACGAAGCCGTGGCCGTAGGTGCTGCCATCCAAGGCCAGGTGCTCTCCGGCGACCGCAAAGACGTGTTGCTGCTGGACGTCACACCCTTGTCCCTGGGTATCGAAACCCTGGGCGGCGTGATGACCAAAATGATCACGAAGAACACCACCATCCCGACCAAGTTCGCGCAAACTTTCTCCACCGCCGACGACAACCAGCCGGCAGTCACCATCAAGGTATACCAAGGCGAGCGCGAGATGGCGGTGGCCAATAAATCGCTGGGCGAATTCAACCTGGAAGGCATCCCGCCCTCGCCGCGTGGCACGCCACAAATTGAGGTCTCTTTTGACATCGACGCCAACGGGATCTTGCATGTGGGCGCCAAAGACAAAGGCACCGGCAAGGAAAACAAAATCACCATCAAAGCCAACTCGGGCTTAAGCGAAGCAGAGATTCAGCAAATGGTGAAAGACGCTGAACTCAACGCGGCCGATGACAAGAAAAAACTCGAAGTCATCCAGGCGCGCAACGAAGCCGAAGCCAATATGCACAGCGTCAAAAAGAGCTTGGGTGAGCATGGCGATAAGCTCGATGCAGGCGAGAAAGAAAAAATCGAAGCCGCGATCAAGGACCTTGAAGGCGTGATCAAGAGTGAGGATAAGGAAGGCATCACTTCCAAAAGTGCGGCCCTGATGGCTGCCAGCCAGAAGCTGGGCGAAAAAGTCTATGCTGACATGCAGGCCAAGCAAGCCGCTGAGGCCGCTGGCCCAGGCGCTGAGCAAGCTGCCAAGCCCGCCGACGACAATGTGGTGGACGCGGAAGTCAAGGAAGTTAAAAAGGGATAAGCCCGCAGCAGCGCATGCTGCTTGAAAACCCGCCGCGCTGAACCCGCTTTGGAGTTCAACGCGGCTTTTCTGTTGTTACGGAGCCCGCAATAGCCATGGCCAAACGCGATTTTTACGAGATTCTGGGCTTGCCCAAGACCGCTTCGGATGAGGAAATTAAAAAGTCCTACCGCAAGCTGGCGATGAAGTTCCACCCGGACCGCAACCAAGGGGAAGCGGCCAAAGAGGCGGAAGTCAAATTCAAAGAGGCCAAAGAGGCCTACGAGATGCTGTCCGACCCACAAAAGCGTGCCGCTTACGACCAGCACGGTCACGCCGGCGTGGACCCGAATATGCGCGGCCCAGGGGGCGAAGGCATGGGCGGTTTCGCCGAGGCCTTCGGTGATATTTTTGGCGAGATGTTCGGCCAACAACGCGGCGGACGCGGTGGACGCCAGGTGTTTCGCGGTGGCGACCTGAGCTACGCAATGGAGATGACGCTGGAAGAAGCGGCCAATGGCAAAGACGCGCAAATCCGCATTCCCACCCAGGAAAACTGCGATGTCTGCGCCGGTGCCGGTGCCAAGCCAGGCAGCCAGATCAAGAACTGCGGCACGTGCGGCGGCGCGGGCGTGGTGCAAATGCGCCAGGGCTTTTTCAGCGTGCAACAAACCTGCCCCACCTGCCGTGGCGCTGGAAAAATCATTGCAGAACCTTGCATCGCCTGCGCGGGCCAGGGCAAGCTGAAAAAGCAAAAAACCCTGGAAGTCAAAATCCCCGCCGGCATCGATGCCGGTATGCGCATTCGCAGCGCTGGCAATGGTGAAGCGGGCACCAACGGCGGACCGCCGGGTGACTTGTACATCGAGATCCGGCTCAAAAAACACGATATTTTCGAGCGCGATGGCGACGACTTGCACTGCACCGTGCCCATCAGCATTGTCGAAGCTGCCCTGGGCGGCGAAATTGAAGTGCCCACCTTGCAGGGCAAAGCAGCCATCGACCTGCCAGAAGGTACGCAAACCGGCAAGCAATTTCGCTTGCGCGGTAAAGGCATCAAAGGCGTGCGCTCCAGCTACCCTGGCGATTTGTACTGCCACATCACTGTCGAAACGCCGGTCAAGCTCACAGAGCACCAGCGCAAACTGCTGCGCGAACTCGACGAATCGTTCCGCAAAGGCGGCAGCAAGCATTCGCCTTCGGGCGACAGCTGGACCGATCGCTTAAAAAGCTTTTTCAGCTGAACAAGCACCTGTAGCGCATGGCCGGGCCCACCACTACCGCACCGCCACCACGCTACCTGACAGCGGCCTTTTACCTGTTTGTCGATCTGCCCGATTGCGCACAATTCAAAGCACCGCTGCAAGGTCTGTGCGACGCGCAGCAGGTTAAAGGTCTGATATTGCTGGCCCCCGAGGGCATTAACAGTACGATTGCCGGCCCGGTACAGGGCGTACACGCGGTACTCGCCTGGCTGCGCAGCCAGGCTCCATTTGCCCATTTGCAGCACAAAGAATCCTGGTCGGACAAAGCGCCGTTTCGGCGCATGCGCGTGCGCATCAAGAAAGAAATAGTGACCATGGGCGTCACTGACCTGCGTCCGGCCAGCCAGGCGGGGCGCTATGTCAGCGCGCAAGACTGGAATGCCCTGATCGCCGATCCGGATGTTCTGCTGGTCGATACACGTAACGACTATGAAGTGGAGTTGGGAACGTTTGCGCGTGCCATCAACCCGGGCATCCAAAGCTTTGCGCAATTGCCGGACTGGCTGCAGGCGCAAGGCCTGCTCGACCCGGACAAGCCGCGCAAGGTGGCCATGTTTTGCACCGGCGGCATCCGCTGTGAAAAGTCCACCGCCCTTTTGCGTGCCAAGGGCTTGCAGGAGGTCTATCACCTGGACGGTGGCATTTTGAAATACCTGGAAACCGTGGCCCCCGACGCCAGCCGCTGGCAAGGGGAATGCTTTGTGTTTGACGAGCGGGTGTCGGTGGGGCATGGGGTGCAGACCGGGAGCCACCAACTGTGCCGCTGTTGCCGCCAGCCCTTGCCGCCGGGTGCTGTGGATTCCATCCAATATGAGCCGGGTGTGAGCTGCCCACGCTGCTTTGAGCGCACCAACGAGGCCCAAAAACGCAGCGCGCGGGAAAGACAGAAACAGTGGGAGCGCGCCAAGGCTAAGGCCACCCTCCAAAATACGGAAGGCGCCACCAGCACGCTGGACTATGGCGCCACTATGACTGGCCATGACTGAAGCGCTGCTTCCCGTCCTCTACTCATTTCGCCGTTGTCCCTATGCCATGCGGGCGCGCCTGGCTTTGCATGCCAGTGGTATCGCGGTGGAACACCGTGAAATCGAACTCCAAAACAAACCGGCCAGCATGCTAGCGGCGTCGCCCAAAGGTACCGTCCCGGTGTTAGTGCTGCGTGATGGCACGGTGATAGACCAGAGCCTGGACATCATGCGCTGGGCTTTGCAAGCGCAGGACCGGCTGCACTGGTGGCCGCAAGCGACCATGCACTTAAACGCCGCCTTGGCTTTGATAGAAGAGAGTGACGGGACTTTTAAATCCGCTTTGGACCGCTACAAATACCCGCACCGATTTGGCTTGGTGGATGGTTTACCCTGGCGCGAAGCAGGCGCAAAGTTCCTCTTGCAACTGGAAGCGCTGTTGGATAGTGCACCGTATCTGGCGGGCAAGCACTGGGGCTTGTGCGACGCCGCGCTGGCGCCTTTTGTGCGGCAGTATGCGCACATCGACAAGACGTGGTTTGCGGTGCAGCCTTGGCCGCATTTAGCGCACTGGCTGACGGAGTTTGAAGCTTCGCCGATGTTTGCAGCCATCATGCACAAACACCGCCCCTGGATGGATCCGTCAGCGCGGGCCTGAATGTACACGGGCAAACCTTGCGCTGGCTCAGTCGCAGCCCACAACGCATACCCGCTTATTCGACCTTGGCAGCCTTGATCAGTTTTTGTATGTACTCGGCGCGCTCATTGGCCATGACCGCATTCATCACTTGCTGTTTGCTCTCTTCAAAAGTGGGGACTTTGTATTTACGCTTGGCACCTAGCTTGAGCACCTGCCAACCGTCTTGGGTTTGAATAGGCAAGGCAGTGACGCTGCCGACCGCCATATTGGCCACCACATTGGAGAGCAAGGGGTTCATCTGCTGCATCAACAACCAGCCCAAATTGCCGCCGTTCTTGGCGCTTGGGCTCATAGATTTTTCGGATGCCAATTTATCAAAGGCTGCCCCGTCTTTAGCCGCTTTGATCACCGCCTTGGCTTCGGGCTCTGTGGCGGTGACGATATGGCTGATCTGGAATTCCTCGGCATCGGCCAACAAGTCGGCCTGGCGCTTGTACTCTGCGCGCAGTTTTTCCTCCGAGGGCTTAATTCTTTCATTTTGCTTGGCGACCAACGCTTCGCTAAGGAATGCGTTTTGCTGCAAAGCCATTTGCGCTTTGATCGCCGGCTCTTTGTCCAAGCCCTGCTTACGCGCCTCCTGGGCCAGCACCTCGCGCGCTACCATTTCATTGCGTAGCTGGCTGCGTAGTTCTGCGCCGTCGGTGGCGCCTTGGGCCAGCGCAGTACTCAGCATGACGTCCATCAACTCCGAGCCCAGCTTCACACCATTGACGCTCGCCACCGGCTTGGGCACATCGGCAGCATGGGCCGCCATCACCAGCCAAGCGCCTATACCGGCGAGTACTATTTTCTTATGCATCATCATGAAAGCTACCTTATGTGTGATTACAGTTTCAAGAAATATCGATGCTTTGGCAACGCAGTGCCTTCGCAACGAGGCCCTCGGGCGCGAACTTAAAATGCTTCCAACGCCAGCGCTGTCACCGCATCGGCGCCGTCCACAATGCTATCTCGTAGTCCCGGCACTTTAGTCAGGATGTGGTCGGCATAAAAGCGCGCAGTGCTGATTTTGGCCTGCATGAAATCTTGATCGAACCCGGCAGCCATTTGCGCTTGCGCCACCAGCAGCGAGCGGCCCATTTGCCAGCCGGCCATCAGATTACCGGCCAGCATCAAATACGGCACGCTACCGGCATAAACCGCGTTGGGACTGGCTTTGGAATGTCCGGCCACGAAGTCGACTACCTCGACAAAGGCGGCGCGCGCGGCGTCCAGACGTTTGGCCATGGCCAGCGCATCTACGCTGCCATCGGCTTGCAAGTCGGCCACCGTCGCAGCCACTTGGGCGGCGATGGCCTTGGCGGTCTGGCCACCATCCCGCGCGGTTTTGCGACCTACCAGGTCATTGGCCTGAATAGCAGTCGTGCCTTCGTAAATCGTCAAAATTTTCGCGTCGCGGTAGTACTGCGCCACGCCGGTCTCTTCGATAAAGCCCATGCCGCCAAGTTTGCAACACAAAAGTGAGACGATTGATCTTTCATTACTGAATTATCACCGCATAGTTGC